>CAZDNN010000340.1:0-7142 GCA_964506385.1 uncultured Planctomycetota bacterium | reverse complement strand
GACGACATCGTGCTCAGAGGGGTGAAGGTCGAACCGCCCGCCAAGAAGTGAGACTCACGCAGAGACGGGAAGGGGAGGACGGGTGGTGCGTGATGCGTGATGCGTGATTCGGAGAAGAGAAGCCCGAGCACCGGGGGAACTGGTCTTGAATCTCATCGTCATCGTCGCCGACAGCCTGCGCTACGACCACGTCGGCTGCCTCGGTGGGAAGGCCGAGACGCCGAATATCGACGCCTTCGCCGACGAGGCCATGGTCTTCGACCAGGCCTACAGCGAGAATCTCCCCACCATGCCCTGCCGCACGGCGTGGTGGACGGGCCTCCACCTGTTCACCCAGCGCGGATGGCAGCACTTCGAGCCGTGGGACTACCTGCTCGCCGAGGTGCTCTGGGACAAGGGCTTCACCTCCGCCCTGGTGACCGACGTCTATCACATGCACAAGCCCGTCTTCAACTGCGGCCGCGGCTTCGACACCACCATCTTCGTCCGCGGCCAGGAATACGACCCCTGGATCGTCGAGGACATCCCGGTCGACCTCGATGCCCGCCATCGTCTGCGCGGCGACGACAGCGACACGATGTGGCGCAAGCGATTCGCCCAGTACCTGAAGAACACGGCCGGCTTTCAGGGCGAAGAGGACTACTTCGCCCCCCGCGTCGTCACCGAGGCCTGCCGCTGGCTCGACCACGTCACGCAGAGACAGAAGGACAACCTGTTCCTCTGGGTCGATTGCTTCGACCCCCACGAGCCGTGGGACCCGCCCGAGCCCTATCGCACCATGTACGACCCCGACTACACGGGGCAGGACCTCATCGACCCCGTCCCCGGCCCCGTCGAAGGCTACCTGACGCCCGAGGAGCTGCGCCACACCCTCGCCCTCTACGCCGGCGAGGTCAGCTTCGTGGATAAGTGGGTCGGCACGCTGCTCGACCGCGTCCGTGAACTAGGGCTGTGGGACAACAGCCTCATCATGTTCACCAGCGACCACGGCGAGCCCTTCGGCGAGCACGGGATCGTCCGCAAGGCCCGGCCGTGGGGCTACGAGGAGCTGGCCCATATCCCGTGGATCATCCGCGCCCCAGGCGGCGAGGGGGCGGGCCAGCGCTGCGACGCCTTCGTCCAGCCGCCCGACATGATGCCCACGGTCCTCGACCTGCTCGACATCCCCACCACCCTTCAGCTTCACTACAAAGGCCCCATCCGCCTCACCTTCCCGCAGGACAGGACGCTCCGCACGACCGAGATCACCCTCCACGGCCGGAGCCTCATGCCGCTCGTCCGCGGGGAGACGGAGCGCATCCGCGACTTCACCGTCACCGCCCACCACCGCGCCGAGTGGACCCTCCGCACCGACGAGTGGACGTACATGCTGCCCCTGCGCGGCGACCGCTCGCCCCAGCTCTACAACCGCGCCGCAGACCCCGCCGAGCAGACCAACGTCGTCGCCGAGCATCGTGACGTCGCCGACACCCTCGAGCTCACCCTCCGCCGCTTCGCCGACGAGGTGAGCAGGACATAGCCCAACCGCGCCTCGGGCGTTGTCCGCAAGCAACGGTCAACGCGCGAGCAACACCGGCCCCTACCGCACCACCACCTCGTCCACGAACAGCCAGGCCTCCCGGCCCCGGGCGTGGTGCCAGGCGGGCATGGTGCCCAGGTTCTTGGCTCGCACGCGGATGTAGCGGGCCTTGACCCCCTCGAGCGTCGCCCCGATGGCCTTCGTCAGAGGGCCTTCCTGCTTCTCCGGTACGTCGTGCTTGACGGTGGCGACGACGCGGAAGGTCTTGCCGTCGTCCGAGACGGCGACCTCGACGCTCCGCGGCAGCCAGATGCCCACGGAGGTGGACTGGAGGAAGGTCGCGTTGACCGAGCCGACGGCCCGGACCTCACCGAGGTCGATCGTCGCGTCGAGGTCGCGGCCGAGGTAGCCCTGCCAGGCCTGGTCTCGGTGGTCGGGCCGGCCGCGGAAGCCGTCGGTCAGGCCCGCTGCACCGCCGCCCGTGTATTGGGGAGCGAACTTCGTGGCCAGGGTCACGGGTCTGTCGAGGGCCAGATGCTGGATGCGCCCGGCCGGCGCTTCGCCCTCGGGGAACATCATTGGGCGGAGCTCGGCGAAGTGGCGCCCCGCCTTGCTCTTCGCGGTCAGCTCCCACAGCGAGGTCTTCCGCTCCCGCAGACCGAGCACCGCGACGATCCACGCCTGCTTCCAGCCCGTCTCGATGCACCACGCGCCCCAGCCGACGTCGGCGTTGCTCCCAAAATACTCCCATCGCTCGAAGTCGAAGGCGCGGAACCACGCGCCGTCGAGCTCGCGGTGCGCCTCCGAGCGCACCTGGATGCGGCAGAGGAACTTGGCGAGCTTCTCCTCGCCATCGGCGTAGAGACGCTCGCCCGTCGCCGCGGCCGCCTCGTGCAGGCCGAGGAACGCGAAGCCGCCCGTGTAGAGCAGGTCGCACACGGGGTCGCCGTTCTGCTGGATGATGGGCGCCTCGCCCTTGCCGTAGGCCGCGTTCGATGACGGCGGCGGGATGGTGCCGAGGCCCGGGCGGCCGAACTCCTCGCGGATGGCGCCGCAGGCCACCTGGCCGGCCAGCATCTCCGTCGCCATCCGCTTCAGCCATGCGCGATGCTGGGGCGTGTCCTCGACCCGCACCAGCCACGCCAGCGGCAGGAGCATCCGCGCGCGCTCCTGCTGGATGCCGTTGGTCCAGCGCCACTGGTCGGGATAGGCGGCCACGGTCATTCGGATCGCGGTCTTCGCCCGCTCGAGCAGCGGCTTCCAGCCCGTGTGGCGGTAGGCCCACAGGTAGCACGCCCAGATATGAGCCTCGTAGTGGGGCGCGTAGTTGACCGTCGAGGCGTTGTAGAAGTGGCGCCAGCCGCGGCCCTGGAGCATCTGCTCGTTGAGCGCGTTGCCGCGGAAGCCGTAGCGGCCGCAGGTGCGGAAGTTGGCCAGGATGCAGCGCAGCAGCGGCCTGTCCCAGCGGTCGGCGCCGAGCAGCGACGCGGCGCCCATCGTCCCGAGCAGGCTGCGGGCGTTGTCGTCGCCGTAGTAGGTGTTCTGCGCGCCGCCGGCCGTCCAGCCCACCAGACCGAACGACGGGCTCTTGGGGTCGGCCCGGGGGCCTTGCGCGAGCACCGAGCGCCTGTAGATGAAGTCGTTGAGGTTCGCCGCCGCCTCGAGGAACTGCGCGTCACCGGTCACGGCGCCCGCGACGGCCAGCGCCAGGCTCGACTCGCCCATGCAGTCGTTGCGGAGCTGGCGCCGCACCGGCTGGCTGCCGTCGAACCGGACCCGCGACGCATAGCCCTCCAGCAGCCCATCGCGGCAGTTCCCAGGCGGGCCGGCCCGCAGCGGCGCCCTGCGGAACCACTCGGCGCCCCGGCGGAACGCCTGCTGCTCGCAGTCGGCCGGCAATGCTTCGCTTCGGCCGTAGGTCGGCCGCACGGTCGGCGTCCACGCCAGCTTTGGCGCGGGCCCGCCGCCCTGAAGCCAGCTCAGCACGTGGCCCCAGATGGCGGCCCACGCCGCCTGCGGGCCGTAGCGGGCGGTGACGAACTGGCTCAGCTTCGTCGTCGCCACCAACAGGCGGCCATCGGCCTGCTCGAACAGGATGGGGAACGTCTCACGCGGCAGCCCGAACACGGCCTCGTCGAATCCCGCGACGCGGGCCAGCGCGATGAGCGGCTCGTCCGCTTTCGTCGGCACGAAACGGCAGTCGTGGACCGCCAGGATCCGCAGCCGCGGCAGCGACGGCCCGAAGGCGTCCGTCGCCACCACCGCGCGCTCCCACACCGTCTGGCGCGGCTCCCCGATCGCCAGGCCCGGCAGGGCTGCGGGATACTCGACCAACAGCCGCAGCTTCTTCGCCCCTGCGGCCTCCAGCAGCGCCGGCGCGATGACCGTCGTCTTCGCAGGATAGCCGTCCGCCAGGACCAGGACGCCCGCCCCTGTCGGCGCTTCGGCGACGGCCTTCGCCGCGTTCTCGAAACGCCGACACTCGACCCCCTGCGCCCTCGCCACGCGATACAGGTCGTTGTCCGCGCGGCAGCAGAAGACCAGCGGCGCACCGCCGCCCCGCGCTTCCCCTGCAAGCAGCAGAAGGCCGCACGACCACACCAGTCCCGTCAGACGCTTCATGGCGCCCTCCTTTGGCCGCACTCTACCGCCGCGGCGCAGGGCGGTCAAGCTCAGCTCAGATAAATCGGGTGAGTGGGCGGGCGGAAGGAGCGCGCAGGGGAAGGAGCCAGGTAAGGGGCCGGGCGGGGTGAACCCCGCCACCCATGCCCGTAACCCGGCCTCTCCCGCGACACAAGGCGTCACGCACGCCGACGGCGGCGCAGCAGTGCCAGGCCCCCCATCGCCAGCAGCACGACTGTCCCAGGCTCAGGGATCACCTGCACAAACTGAGCTTCACCCAGGAACGTCCACTGCATGTCGTTCGTGGTGCTCAATCGCACGTAGCGGGCGACCGTGCCCTCGAGGTCCACCACCGTGCGGCGGTTCCACGCGTTGAATGCCGTGGGGGTGGGGTCGAAGTCATTGAAGCTCGCCGTCAGGATCGCATCGACACTGGCGAAGTCCACGCCGTCGTTGCTGAACTCCACGAGCAGGCCATCGGGCGCGTAGATCCCAACGCGATGGCTGACGAGGTAATCCAGGAACAGCGCGTCGAGCGGCCAGGCCTCGCCGAGGTCGAACGTGACCACGGGGTCAGTGTAGGACCAGCCGACCCATTCGCCGGTGCCCCACTCGGCGCCGCCCGTCGAGCCGATCACGCCATCGACGAGCTTCGTCTGGCCGGGGTCGGCGTAGGCGCCTCCGCCAGTCGGCGTGCTCGGCGAGATCTGGTAGGTCACGCCCTCGGCATACCGTAGAGGGGTGCCGGGCGATCCGCTCGCCAGGAGGTAGTGGCCGGCGATCTGGGTGGTCCGGGCAGCCACCTGGGCTTCGGTCAGGCCGCTCAGGTCGTAGAGGGCCACCTCGTCGATCTTGCCCTCGAACATGCTGGCGTGCCCGTCGGCGAAGGCCCCGCCGATGACGAGCTGCTGCGCCGCGGTCAGCCCCAGGTCGAACCCCGACGAGAAGCCGCCGCGCGGAACCGTGGTCACCACCCCGTCGAGGGCCACGTCCACGCGGTCCGCGACGCCGAAGCCGGCGCCGTTCCCATAGAAGGTCGCCACGAGGTGGTGCCAGCCGTTGTCGTCGATGCTCGGGCCGCCTGGGTCCGTACGGCCCCCGCCGCCGAAGAGGCCCACCTTGTTGTCGCCGCCCACGCCGTAGTCGTAGATGAACGCCGGGTTGTTGTTCCCGGCGTTGAGGAGGTAGTCGCCGCGCGAGCCGGCGAGGCTGCCGTCGGGCTTCACCCACATCTCGACGGCCCAGGCGCCCGGCATGCCGTTGCTGTTCGGCGGGTTGTCATCCATGTTGGTGGCGGTGAAGGAGTCGTTGCCGTCGAAGGCAGCGGCGGCGCCGAGGTTGGTCGAGCCGCTCGCGCTCCGGTAGGCATCGCCGCGGGCGACCAGTTGGTCGCTGGCCTGCCGCCGCACCAGGTCCACGGCGTTGTCCGTCGCCCCGGGCTCGTTGAAGCTCCAGTAGAAGCGCGGGTTGTCCTCGAGCATGGCCCACGTGTAGGCGGTGTACTCCCGCGTCGTCGCGCCGCTGAGGCTGCTGCCCTGGCTGCCGGCCTCGTAGATGGCGGCGATCTCGGCGCCGCTGAGCCGGCGGTTCCAGATCGCCACGTCGTCCATCGAGCCGGGGAAGCCGAAGCCGCCGCCGTCACGGGCGCCGATCACTACCGGGCTGTTGTTGGCCCCCGAGCTGGCCTGGATGCTCGAGCCCTGCGAGACGCCGTCGATCGCCAGCTCCATCCTGTTGTTCGCCCCGTGGTAGGTCGCGACGTAGTGGTGCCAGGCGCCGTCGTCCACCCGGTCGAGGCTCGTCACGCGGTTGGCGTTCGGGCCGTTCACGCGCCACGAGATGAGGCCGGGCGGCGTGGTGACCGACTCGGTCTGGACGACCATGTGCTGGTTGCCACCCTTTTCGAGCACCACGCGGTTCTGCGAGGTCGCGGTCTTGAACCAGAAGGCGACGGTGCGGTCGAGGCCCGCGCCCGCCGCGGTGTCGAGGCTGGCCGAGTCGGGCACGCGGATGTAGTCGGCGTTGCCGTCGAAGAGCGCTGCACCACCGACGACGCCGGCCGTCGGAGCCGTGTCGCCGAGCACGGCGCCATCGTTGCCGTAGCCCGACGAATCCGTCCCCAGTGCGCCACCGTTGTCGAAGGTCCAGTGGCCCACGAGCCCATCGACCACGCCTGCCTGCGCGCCCAGCCCGACGCACAGCAACAGTGCCAGCACACCCCGTGCGGGCAGCCGTCCGAAGGCATCTATCCGACGCATGATCCCACTCCTCGAACACGCCCCAGAAACAGCGTCCGCCAGAAGCAGGCAGACCGCACCCTTCGCTGTTAGCGCCTGCAAGAAGCATGCCATAGCCCTCGCCAGCGCCGGCCAAACATGCAAAGACGTAAGTCTCTCCTTGCGCGGAAGTTAGGAAGCAGGTCCAGGATCCCTCGCTGGCGCGGGAGCCTTCTGTCCGCTTCGGCATGTTGACGTTCCGCAACGCCCGGCAGCGGCCGCGGGGGGGATTCGTGCGCGTAACACCTTGCCATTTCACCATTTGCAGCCCCCGCGCCCATGTTGACGAACGTCAACACCATGTTGCGAGGCGTCAACGTCGGCATTCGGCCCGGGGTTCTCGTTCACCTGCCTGTGCGTTCAGGCTGCCCCGCCCTTGACATCCCGCTTCCGAAGCCCTATCCTCACCACCGGTTCAATGCCATCGGCCCACCAGTTCTCACGAGGCTGCCATGCAGGAAAGCGCCGACCCGCCCGCCGCTGTGATACTCGAGCCGGCCATCGACCGCGACGAGCGCATGTGGGCGATGTTCTGCCACCTCGCGGCGATCGTCGGCGGCTTCCTGCCGGTGCTCCCCATGGGCAATATCCTGGGGCCGTTGATCGTCTGGCTGATCAAGAAGGAAGAGTTCCCCTTCGTGGACGAGCAGGGCAAGGAGGTCCTCAACTTCGAGATCACCATGACCATCGCCGCCTTCGTCTGCATCCCGCTCGTCTTCCTCCTC
>CAZDNN010000339.1:0-7154 GCA_964506385.1 uncultured Planctomycetota bacterium | reverse complement strand
CCTCGAGGCGGTAATGCGGGAACGGGCGTGCGCTGACGATCAATCGCCCTCCCTCCACCACTATGTGCACCACGCTGCCATCCACGACACCGATCTTCTGCGACACGGCCGCTGGGATACGAATGGCGAGCTCGTTGCCCCACTTCTCTATCTTCGTGACTATCGCGGGGCCTCCTGTGACTCTCAAGCATGGCGGTTGCTCGCAGGACTGTCAAGGCAGGGGCCTGTTGCGCGCTGGCAAATGCGGGCGAAGTGCGCTATAAGAACGGCCTGCGAACGGGCTGCGAGACTCTGGTCCTGGCGGAGTGACAGCGATGGTGAGGCGACTCCTTCCGATGGCCTGCATCCTGGCTCTGTCGGCCGGCGCGGCGATGGCTGCCGATCCCCCGTACTACGCGAAGAAGGCTACGTGGCAGGCGACGATGCTCGCGTCGCGCGAGGCCATGATGAGGCTGGAGGCGCAGCAACAGGGGGAAAGCGCCTTCAAGCCCTTCGTCAGCCGCGTCCTGCGCGGCCAGGGGGAGCCGCAACGCATCGAGGTGGATGTCCGCGGCGTGCAGACCCTCTGGCTCATCGCGACCTTCGGGCCGGATGACTACCACCACGACCGCGCCGCGTGGGGAGAGCCCGTCCTCATCGACAAGGACGGCCGACAGACTCTGCTGACGAAGCTCAAGCCCGCGTCGGCCAAGGTCGGCTGGGGCACCCTGCTCGTCAACAAGCGGCTGACCGGCGGGCCGATCCAGATCGGCAAGAGGACCTTCAAGCACGGCTTCTTCGCCCACGCCCCCAGCAGCCTGTCGTTCCATCTTGGCGGGAAGTACGTGCGGTTCGAGGGCTGGTGCGGCGTCACCATCGGCGCGCCGCGGCAGGGGAGCTGCCAGTTCAAGGTCCTCGAGACGCCCGGCCAGGGCAGTGCCCTCGACGTGCTCTGGAGCCTGCTCGGCCGCGACTTCCCGCAGGCCCGCCAGGAGATGGCGTGGGAGCGGGAGGACGGCATCTGGGCCGCCGACTGGAAGGCGGGCGACGTCGCCCCCCTCGCCGCGCGCTACGCCAAGGCCAGCCACCGCGTCAAGCCGCTCGCTGCCCAGGCCGCGAAGCTCGCCGCCGCGGCGAAGGACGCCGCCGCGTTGGCCCAGGTGCGCGGCCTCTACTTGCGTTCGCGCCGCGTGGCCATCGGCATGGCCAGGGCAGGCAACATCCAGTTCGAGCCCGTCCGCCTCGCCATCGAGGACCTCATCAAGACCTTCGGCGACCGCTATCCCGATGGCCCGGCGTTCCTCCAGCGCCTCAACGCCCTCGAGAAGACGGCCCACGCCGCCCTCGAGAAGGCGGGCACCGGCAAGCTCGACGACGCCGAGCGCATCGCGACCCTCACCGAGCAGTTCC
Organism: uncultured Planctomycetota bacterium; assembly: GCA_964506385.1. Lineage (GTDB taxonomy): Bacteria > Planctomycetota > PUPC01 > DSUN01 > DSUN01 > CAZDNN01. The sequence continues at coordinate 5,765 of CAZDNN010000339.1, read as the reverse complement.
ACGCGCTCAGGCAGGAGGCGCTGCTTGCCAACCCGCTCCTCGACTTCGACCGCCTGCTCCTCGTGCGCCGCAACGCCAGGAACCTCGGGTTGCCGGCCAACTGGCAAGGCAACTGCTCGGTGGGCAAGACGGGCTACGACAACGAGATCGCCGTCTTCTCCCCTGTCCGCCCCGGCGGCAAGCTCACCACCGTCTACAAGCCGGCCAGCCAGCCAGTGAAGGCCAAGCCGCAGCCCAAGGGCAAGAAGGCCAGGAAGGCCAGGAAGGGGGGAACGCCTATCCCCGGTGGCGGGGCCTTCGTGGGCGACGTCGAGCTCCACTGGGACGCCGACCGCCTGCTCTTCTCGTCCATCGGCAGCCACGGGCGGTGGCAGGTCTTCGAGCTCGAGATCGACCCGGCCACTGGCACCCCGACCGGCGAGCCGCGACAGGTGACCCCAGGCGACCAGCCCGACGTGGACAGCTATGACGCCTGCTACGTGCCCGACGGCAGCATCATCTTCTGCTCGACCGCGCCGTTCATCGGCGTGCCCTGCGTGTTCGGCAGCAGCCACGTCGCGATGCTCTACCGCCTCGAGCCCGATGGCAAGACGGTGCGCCAGCTCTGCTTCGAGCAGGACCACGACTGGTGCCCCACCGTGCTCCACAACGGCCGCATCCTCTACGCGCGCTGGGAGTACACCGACACCCCGCACTCCCAGACCCGCCTGCTCTTCCACATGAACCCCGACGGCACCGAGCAGATGGAGTACCTGGGCAGCAACTCCTACTGGCCCAACTCCTTCTTCTACGCCCGACCCGTTCCCGGGCACCCGACGAAGGTCGTCTCCGTCATTTCGGGGCATCACGGGGTGCGGCGGATGGGCGAGCTGGTCGTCTTCGACCCTGCGCAGGGGCGCCACGAGGCGAGTGGCGCGGTCCAGCGCATCCCCGGCTACGGCAGGAAGGTCGAGCCCATCATTCGCGACGGGCTGGTCAACGCGAGCTGGCCGAAGTTCCTCCACCCCTGGCCTCTCAACGAGCACTACTTCCTCGTCGCCGCGCAGCCGAGTGGCAAGGCCCCCTGGGGGCTCTACCTCGTCGATACCTTCGACAACATGCTCCTGCTCCACGAGGAGCCGGGCTACGCCATGCTCGAGCCCGTGCCGCTCAAGAAGACCGTGAAGCCGCCCGTCGTGCCGCCGAAGGTCGATCTCGAGCGGAAGGACGCGGTGGTCTACATGGCCGACGTCTATCAGGGCGACGGGCTCAAGGGCGTTCCGCGCGGCACGGTGACGCGGCTTCGGGTCTTCAACTACCACTTCGCCTACCACGGCCGCGGCGGGCTCATCGGGGTCCTGGGGATGGACGGGCCGTGGGACATCAAGCGGATCATGGGCACCGTGCCCGTCGAGCCCGACGGGTCGGCCATGTTCCGCGTGCCGGCGAACACGCCTATCGCCATCCAGCCGCTCGACGCCGAGGGCAAGGCGCTCCAGCTCATGCGGAGCTGGATGACCGCCATGCCCGGCGAGGTGCTCTCGTGCGTCGGCTGCCACGAGCGGCAGAACACGTCGCCCGTCACCCATCGGCCCATCGCGGCCAGCAAGCGGCCCGCCGAGATCGCGCCCTGGCACGGGCCGACCCGCGGCTTCAGCTTCCCCCGCGAGGTCCAGCCCGTCCTCGACCGCTACTGCGTCGGCTGCCACAACGGCGAGAAGCGTGCCGACGGCAAGCAGATCCCCTGTCTCAAGGGCGACAGGCGCATCACCGACTTCAGGTCCACCATGCCCGGCTCCGGCGGACGGCGCGGCGGCAAGTTCACCGTCAGCTACGTCGCCCTGCATCGCTACGTGCGCCGCCCAGGGATCGAGAGCGACTACCATCTCCTCGAGCCCCTCGAGTTCCACGCCGACACCACCGAGCTCGTCCAGATGCTCCGCAAGGGCCACAGCGGCGTGCAGCTCGACCCCGAGTCGTGGGAGCGCCTCATCACCTGGATCGACCTCAATGCCCCGTTCCACGGCACGTGGACCGACGCGGGCTTCGCCCCCGGCAAGCAGCGCGACCGCCGCCGCGAGCTGGCGAGGCTCTACGCCGGCCTCGACGACGATCCCGAGGCCGACGCCCAGCGCAAGCCGGCTGTCCTCAAGGCGCCCAAGGCTCCCCCGCTGGAGCCAATCGGCAATCGCCAATCGGCAATCGCCAATCCCCCCGGCTGGCCCTTCGGCCCCGACGAAGCGAGGAAGCGTCAGGCCGCCGCCGGCGCCCTGACGAAGCGCACTATCGAGCTCGGCGAAGGCATCAAGATGGAGCTCGTGCTCATCCCCGCCGGCGAGTTCGTCATGGGCGACCCCGACGGCTGCCGAGACGAGCGGCCCCTGAGCGTCGTGAGAATCGGCCGGCCCTTCTGGATGGGCACGTGCGAGGTGAGCAACGAGCAGTTCGCATGCTTCGACCCGACCCACGACAGCCGGGTCGAGAGCAAGATGTCCTACCAGTTTGGCGTCCACGGCTACCCCTGCAACCAGCCGGCCCAGCCCGTCGTCCGCGTCACGTGGGAGAAGGCGATGGCCTTCTGCCAGTGGCTCTCGGGCAAGACAGGAGAGACCTTCGCTCTCCCGACGGAGGCGGAATGGGAGTGGGCCTGCCGCGCCGGCTCCGCCAAGGCATTCGCCTGGGGCGGGATGGACGTGGACTACTCGAAGCTGGCGAACCTCGGTGACGCCAAGCTCCGCGAGCTCGCCAGCAACCCCTACACCGTCAACACCCCGCTGCCCAAGCCCACGAAGTACGACGACTGGGTGCCCAAGGACACCCGCTTCAACGACGGCGGCCTCATCACCGTGGCCGTCGGCTCCTACCAGCCCAATGCCTGGGGCCTCCACGACATGCACGGCAACGCCGCCGAATGGACCCGCACGGCCTACCGCCCCTATCCCTACAACACCGGCGACGGCCGCGACGACCCCGCCGCCGAGGGCCTCAAGGTCGTGCGCGGCGGCTCCTGGCGCGACCGCCCGAAGCGCTGCCGCGCCGCCTTCCGCCTCGCATACCGCCCCTGGCAGAAGGTCTTCAACGTCAGCTTCCGCGTCGTCTGCGAGACAGGCAAGGGCAAGGCCGTCGCCGCCGCTCGGTGAGAGCAATCGAGAGAGAAGCCCCACGCAGAGGAAGCGGAGGGAAGCAGAAGAAGCGGAGAAGAAAGGAACCCACAGACGCACGGAGAAGCAAGGGGAGGAAGAGGAAGTGGTGTATGGGTGTCCACCCCTTCCGGGCTCGCCTGTTCTCGCTCCTCTCCTCAGTGCTCTCTGTGTCTCTGTGGTGGACCGTTTTCCTTCGCCTGCCGCAAGGTCATCGTCGAAGCGACCGCCGCCGATGGGGCATTTGCGCTGCGCGGCGTCGGACTGCACAATGCTACGGGCTTGGTTCATCGCCATTGAGGCGCGGACGCGGGAGAACGGATCCGCGGCCGAGGAACAGGAGACTGCACGATGGCACGAAGACAGGTCAGCCGACGGGACTTCCTCAAGAGGGCGGCGGCCGCCGCGGCCCCGCTGGTCGTGAGCGCCCGGGTCTTCGGCGCCAACGACCAGATCACCATGGGCGCCATCGGCATGGGCGGCAGGGGACGGGGCGACACCAGAACGTTCATGGGCTTCAAGGAGATGCGCGTCATCGCCGTTTGCGACGTGGACGCCAATCACGCGCAGATGGCGAAGGCCACGGCGGACAAGCGCTACGGCAACCGCGACTGCCGGGCGGTTGGCGACTTCCGCGAGATCACCCGCCGCGACGACATCGACACCGTGTTCATCGGCACCCCCGACCACTGGCACGCCATCATCGCGTGCGACGCGATGCGGAACGGCAAGGACGTCTACTGCGAGAAGCCTGAGACGCTGACCGTCCACGAGGGGCGGGTGATGGTCGAGACGGCGCGCCGCTACGGCCGCGTCTTCTCGGGCGGCAGCCAGCGCGTATGGGGCGATTACAACTGGTTCCACCGCATGGTCCAGGGCGGCCGGATCGGCGAGCCGAAGGAGGCGTGGGTCAACTGCGGCGGGCCCTCCGGCCCATGCTACCTGCCGGCGATGCCAGTGCCGAAGGGGATGGACTGGGATATGTGGCTCGGCCCCGCCCCCTGGCGGCCCTACCACAAGACCCTCCATCCGTTCCGCTGGCGTGCCTTCCGCGACTACTCGGGCGGCGGCATGACCGACTGGGGGTGCCACACCTTCGGCGGCGCCCTCTTCTGCCTCGGGCTCCAGGAGACGGGCCCCGTCGAGATCATCCCGCCCGAGCACAGCGAGAGCAAGCGCCTGACCTACATCTTCGCCAACGGCATCCGCATCTACCACGGCGGCGGATGGGGCGGCCGCATGTGCTACCGCGGCACCGAGGGCGAGATCCCGCGGCGCGGCGCCGGCAAGCGCAAAGAGAACCCGCCCAACATCCATATCCCCAACTACAAGGGCCACGGCGGGATCTTCGGCGACTTCGTCCACTGCGTGAAGACCCGCGAGCGCCCCTTCCGCGACATCGAGATCGCACACCGCACCGCCACCCACTGCCACCTGGGGAACATCGCCTACTGGCTCAAGCGGCCCATCAAGTGGGACCCTGACAAAGAGGAGATCATCGGCGACCCCGAGGCCGCCCGCTGGCTCCGACGCCCCAAGCGCGAGCCGTGGAGGCTGTGAGCCCGGGACAGGATACAACCGTTTTCGGAGGAGAGACCGATGGCGTGGAAACAACGGGTGACGCGGCGGAGCTTCCTCAAGGGGGCGGCCGCCGCGGTGGCAGCGCCGATGGTGGTCAGCTCCCGGGCCTTCGGCGCCAACGACCAGTTCACCATGGGCTGCATCGGCATGGGCGGCCAGGGCCGCGGCGACACGCGCGGCTTCCTGGGCTTCAAGGAGCTTCGCGTGCTCGCCGTGTGCGACGTGGTCGGCGGCCACGCCGCCATGGCGAAGAAGATGGTTGACGGCCGCTACGGCAACGAGCAGTGCGCCGCAGTCACCGACTTCCGCGAGATCACGGACCGCACGGACATCGACACGGTGTTCATCGGCACCCCCGACCACTGGCATGCCATCATCGCCTGCGAGGCGATGAAGAGCGGCAAGGACGTCTATTGCGAGAAGCCCGAAACCCTCACCGTCCGCGAGGGGCGCATCATGACCCAGGTCGCCCGCCGCTACGGCCGCGTCTTCTCGGGCGGCAGCCAGCGCGTATGGGGCGATTACAACTGGTTCCATCGCATGGTCTGGGGTGGCGCCATCGGCGAGCCGAAAGAGGCCTGGGTTGACTGCTGGGGGCCGTCGGGCCCCTGCTACCTTCCCCCCGTTCCGACCCCGCCCGACGTCGATTGGGATCGATGGCTCGGCCCCGCGCCGGTCCGCCCCTTCCACCCGCAGCTCATTCGCGGCGGTTTCCGGCCCTTCCGCGACTACTCGGGCGGCGGCATGACCGACTGGGGCTGCCACAACTTCGGCGGCACCCTCTTCTGCCTCCAGCTCCACAAGACCGGCCCCATCGAGATCATCCCGCCCGAGCACAGCGAGACGAAGCTCCTCACCTACGTCTTCAAGAACGGCATCCGCATCTACCACAAGGGCGGCTGGGGCGGCGCCATGTGCTACCGCGGCACCGAGGGCGAGATCCCCGACCGCAAGAACCCGCGCCAGCGCCAGGCACCGCCCAACATCCACATCCCCAACTACAAGGGACGCGGCGGGATCTTCGGCGACTTCGTCCACTGCGTGAAGACCCGCGAGCGCCCCTTC
>CAZDNN010000338.1:0-7240 GCA_964506385.1 uncultured Planctomycetota bacterium | reverse complement strand
CCCGCCTCGTCGAGCGCCTGGGGCAGGCCGCCGAAGTCGGCGGGCGACGTGATCCAGCCGTGGAGCAGCAGGCAGGCGCCCCTGCGGCCCCGGTCGATGCGGACCGGCTCCGCACCGCGCAGGACGCCGGTCTCAGGGTCGCGGGCGCGCACGGCCTCGCTCCTTCGCACGGCGCGCCAGCCCGCACAGTTCACGCACCCGATGCACAGGGCGGCCACGAGCGCCAGGGCGGCGAGGACGCGGAGGGCGAGTGTGCGGAGGCGCGCGAGGGTCGGATGGTCTTCTGGCATCTGCAATCTGGGATTTGCGATGGCGCTCGGCCCTCAGAGCGGCAGCGTGACGGGCTTGCCCTTCTGGGCGGAGCGGTAGGCGGCCTCGGCGATCTCGATGCCCGCGCGGCCGACCTTGCCCGAGGTGGTGGCGCGGGCCTTGCCCTCGATGCAGTCGAGCCAGTGGTCGATGCTCGCGCCCTTCGACGCGAAGCCCCAGTAGCGGCCCTTCCGCTGGTCGCCGGCCACCTGGGGGTAGCTGCCGTCGTCGGGCACGGCCTCGGCGAAGGTCTCGGGCGCGGCCATGTCGTGGGTCTTCCACGTCAGGCCGCCCTCGTAGCTCGCCGAGCCTTTCGAGCAGATGACCCCCTCGCCGCTGGAGCGGACCTCGGCAGCCCAGCTCTTCGACAGCAGCCCGGTCGCGCCGCTCTTGAACTCGACGACCACCGTCGCGATGTTCGCCACGCCCTTCGCCTTGCCGGGGTACGTGCCGCCGACATCCACCTTGTCCATCCGCGCGAAGACGCTGCGGACCCCGCCGTAGAGCCAGAGCCATTCGTCGAAGACGTGGATCGCCTGCTCGACGAGCATCCCCCCGCTCTCCTCCTGGATGAACAGCCACGGATGGCGGGGCGGGAACCAGCCGAGCTGGTTGCAGTAGACGAGCTGCGGCTTGCCGAGGGTGCCGTCGTCGAGAAGCCTCTTGAGCTTCTGCTTCGCGGGTCGGAAGCGCATGATGTAGGCGACCTGGAGCTTGACCCGCGCCTTCCTCGCGGCGGCGATCATCCTGTCGGCCTCGCGGACGGTGCAGCACATGGGCTTCTCGAGCAGGATGTGCTTCCTGGCCTTCGCGGCGGCGACGGCGATCTCGCAGTGGGGCCGCGGGTGGGTCGCGATGATCACGGCGTCCACGTCGTCGCGGCGGAGCAGCGCCTTCCAGTCGTCGCAGACCTCGGCGCCGAAGCGCTCGCCCTCGGCCTCAGCATTCTCGCGCTTGAGGTCGGCGACGGCCGTCACCGTGCAACGGTCCGTCCGCCATTCGAGATAGGGCACGTGCGCGCCCCGGAAGATGCCGCCGCAACCGATCACGCCGATGCGAATGGGGCTCATGGGCCGACTCCTGAAGCTCGTGGTCTACAGTCGCAGTCATCCTAGGCCGGCAGGCGGGCGAAGTCAAGACCGCCACATGCAACACCCCAGGGTGATACCCCCACAGCGGATCGGTGCCCTCGGCGCACGGCGGTGGGCGGTGACGGGGACTGGCGAGCCGTCGGCTGCGGCGGCGAGGGAGGGAGCTAACATTACGGAGTTGTTGAAGTCCGTAATACTCCTGTTTGCCCGTCCCTTTCGGCCACCGCAGCCGCGGGATGCCCAGGGGACGCGCTCCCGGCCTCAAGGGGCTGCTTCTGTGTTCGTGTGCCCCTGCTGCGGCCAGTCGTCTGGCAGGTCGTCAGGGATGTGGCGGGGCTTGGCGAGGCCGAGCAGGATGGGATCGTGAGGCTCCCGTGGGTCCGCCGCGATGCGCACGAGGCAGCCCGTGAGCCGCTCGAGGTCGCGGCAGCTCGAGAGCAGGCCGGGCAGCCGCCCGCCCAGCGTGAGCAACTTGCCACCGATGACATAGGCCACGGTCACCTGGTCAATGTGCCCGTCTGTCGGGGCGCCTGGTGCGGTGTCCGGAAGTGCCTTGCCGGCGATCCTGCCGAGGTAGACGCGGTGGGAGACGAACGACAGGCCGTTGGCGCCGAGAACGCAGATGGCGGCAAGGACGATGGCGACCAGGATGAGGGTTCCGCAGACGTAGCTCAGCAGGAAGGCGATGCTCTCGCCGTAGAGATGCGCCCACGAAGGCCATCGCCACCAGGCAACCCATAGACCCGCGGCGCCCATCAGGGCCATCACCGCTGCCAAGGTCCAGAGGACCCGCCGGTCGCAGCGGCCTGGGCGACGGCGAAGCCGAACGGCGCGACGGAGATCCCATCCCGCCAGCGGGCCGAGGTCGATCTCTCGGAGTTCTGACATGCTCTCCCCTCCATGGGCTTGCACGGGCCTCTTTCTCGGCGGTACCGCTAGCCCGGCGTGTGGCCGAACTCCTGCTCGACCCAGGCGCGGTAGGCCGCCTCGTCCCAGGGGGCGGTGTTCTCGGGGCGGGCCGCAAAGTCGTCGATGCGGAGGGTGCGGCCCTCGCGCTCGGCGGCCGTGGCGGCGAGGATGACCGCCATCGGCTTGATGCCCTCGCGGCCGTGGGTGAGCGGCTGGGTGCCGTGCTGGACGCAGTCGATGAAGTGCGCGATCTGGCCCTGCATGTCTTTCGCGCCGCCGAAGGCGTCCATGTGATCCTGCTTCGCGGGGTCGAACTCGTAGAGCGGCTCGACGCCGCCCGGACCGAAGAGGGTGACCGTCCGCTTGCCGTCGAGGCCGTAGAGGAGCTGGAGCGAGCCCTCGGTGCCGTAGGCCTCGAAGCGGATGCCCGCGGTGCGGTGGGGGATGGCCCAGCTCTCGACATAGCAGCTCACGGCGCCGTTCTCGTGGCGGAAGACGGCGCAGTTGGTGTCGTCGCCCCCTGGGATCAGCTCGGCCAGGGTCAGGGCGTGGCTGACGTTGGCCGTCTCGACGATGGGGCCGATGCACCACAGGAGCTGATCGACGTAGTGGCAGCCGTGGGAGAGGAAGGCGCCCATGGGGAAGTCGTAGGCGTTCCGCCGCCACGCCGCGGGGTTGGCCATCATGAGCTGCGTCTGGATATAGCCCTGTCGGATCTCGCCGACGCGGCCGCTGGTGCAGGCGTCGTGGAAGAGCTGGAACTCGGGGCGGTAGCGGAGGACGAAGGCGACCATGAACACGACGCCGGCCTTCTCGGCCTCGTCGATCATCCAGCGGGCCTCGGGCAGGGTGCGTGCCATGATCTTCTCGGTGAGCACGTGCTTGCCCGCCCGGGCCGCGGCGACGGCCATCTCGGCGTGGAGGTGCGGCGGGGTGCAGATGTCCACCGCGTCCACGTCGTCGAGCACGGCGCGGTAGTCGGTGTGCCAGCGGCAGCCCACGACCTCGGCCTTCTCGCGGGCCTTCGCCTCATCGATGTCCACACACCAGACCACTTGCGAGCCAGGGCAGGCGGCGTGGCCGTTGAAGTGCGCGCGGCTGATGCCGCCGCAGCCGATGACGGCGACCCGGACCTTGTCCACGGCGCTGCTCCTTCCTAACGCGGCCCGTGGCCGCAACCCAAGAGGAAAACTCGGGCTGGGCACACTAGAAAACAAAGCCAACTCTGTCCCATAAGGTGTGCCCAGTCCGAGTTTTCCTCGGCCCAACATGCGCGCAAGATGCGCGCATGTTGCGCTGGAAGACTGTACGTCCCGCCCAAGACTCCGCTTGGGCGGGAGGGGCCCCTGCGGGGCAGCCGCGAGGAAAAGAGCGGCTCAGACATGTTACCCACACACCACAGAGGTCAAGGCGAGCTGCCGGCCGCCGCCCATTCACGAGACCGCCGCCTGGTCGCTGCAAATCCAATCATGGATTGGATTTGGTATGCCTGAGCCGCCCTTTTCCTCGCGGGACAGCCCAGATGACAAAACGTTTTGTCAATTCCACGCGCCAAGCGCCTACAGGGATCACGTCGAGGCAGTCGGCGGGCGGAGTTGAAGGGCAGGCTCCGTCGCGACGAGCTCCCTGGCTCGCGCCAGGAAGTCCGCCTCGGGCTCGAAGTCGAAGTTGTGCAGTGCCCCGCGCAGGAGCAGCTTCCAGCGCCCCTCGGCCCGCACGAACGCGCTTAGGATGATCTGGGCGCGGCAGGGGTCGTAGGGGTTGAGGCGCAGGTGGTAGTAGGCGGCGAGAAGGCTGCCCTCTGCGCGGACGGCGACGAAGGTCGTGTGTGCAGGGCTCGGGAACATCTGGACGAAGAGGTCGGGCGAGCGCTCGAAGTCGGCTCGCAACTCCTCCTCCAGGCCGTCACCTGGCGGCTGGACCGCGCCGAGGAACGCCTCGGCGTCGCCGTCCCGCGCGGCCGCGACCACCGCGGCGAGCACCGCCTCCAGTTCGCCTCGCAGCGTCTCACCCATCATGGGCCTCCAAAGGGGGTACGGCGGCCAGTATGCGTCGGGCGGGGGAGGAAGTCAAGGCGCCGCCATCGCGCGCCCTTGCAGCCCTGTCTCTGCGCGGCTATGCTGACGGGCCCTGCTGCCCTCTGTCGTGGAGCGCGCGATGCACGACGAGCCGCCTTCTCGCACCCTGCCTTGTCCCGAGTGCGGGGCGGAGATCTACGAGGACGCCGAGCGCTGTCCCGCGTGCGGCGCCTACGTGGTCATGCGGCTGTCGGACACGGGGCGTCGGCCCTGGTGGTGGGTCGCGGTGGTCATCGTGTTGGTGGGCCTGCTCCTGCTCCTCTTCGTCCCGTGGTGGGTCGCGGGGGTGGTGACGGCAGCGATGCTGGCGCTGTGCTGGCGGCTGCGGTGATGGGGTGCCCTGCCTAGCCATCCGCCACGAATCGATCCCTGGCTACTGCGGCGTCTTGTCCGTCGCGGGCGGCCCGCCGCCCTTGGCGTCGCGGGCGGTGGCGTCGGTGATGGTGGGCTCGGGGATGGAGCGGATGGAGTCGCCCTCCCGGATGGGCTCGCCGCGCTCGACGATGCGTGCGATGGTGAGGGTGGGCTTGACGCGGTCGGCCTGGACGACGGCGATACGGCGGCCCTCGCGGAGGATCTCGAAGCGCAGGGCGGGGAAGACGTGCTGGTCGCGGCCGACGTCGAGGACGATGGCGTCGGGCGTCTTGGCGTCCACGACGAGGACGGCGCCGCGGATGCCGTCGGGCGGCGGCGCGCCGCTGGCGCCCTTCCACCAGCGCTCCCAGAGCGAGGCCGCGTAGATGCGTTCGGCGGGCGGGTCGTCGGGCCCGAAGCCGAAGTGCTCGCCGCTGATCCGGCGGAGGGCGCGGACGGCGCGCTCGCGGACGATGCGCTCGGGGTCGCGAAGGGCATTGATGAAGTGGGGCGCGAACCGCGGCTGGCCGTAGGCCGCGAGGGCCTGTACGGCCTGGGCGCGGGTGAAGGTCGAGAGCGACCCGAGGTCCTCAATGAGGGCCTGGATGGCGCGCTGGGAGCCCTGCTCGACCAGGGTGCGGCGGGCGATGGCGCGGGTCGCGCGGTCCGGGTCGTCGAGGGCCTGCGCGAGCAGGGTCTCGGCGCGCGGCGACGGGAAGTGCTTGAGGAAGCGGGCGGCGGCGCGGCGGATGCCGCTGCCGCGGACCTTCATGGCCTGCTCGAGCACGTCGAGCCCGTCGAAGGCGGGGGCGCTGTAGAAGGGCAGGTAGCGGTAGTAGACCTCGAGGTTGAGCACGTTGATCGCCGTGGTGTAGACCCTCCCGCCGACCGAGTCGAAGCCGTTGAGCGGCGGGTCCCAACTCCCGCGGCGCTCGCCATCGGTGCGCTGGCGGGCGATGAGGCCGTCGCGCAGCCGCCCGTTCCACGCCCGCCACCACGAGCCGCCCATGTTGAACATGGCGAGGGTGCCGTAGTACCAGTAGTACATGGTGTGGAGGTAGCTCGCGCGGTCGTTCGTCTTCATCTTCTCCCAGTCGGGCAGCTCGCGGAGCAGGAGGTCGGCCTGGCGGGTGAGCAGCTCGCTGTCGCGCGGCCATCCGAGGATCTGGTGGCAGACCATGCCGACGGCGACCATGCCCGGACCGCGGCGCCCTGTGGCCGGGCTGCGGTCCGCGTAGACCACCTCGCCGAGGGGCATGGTCTTGGCGTCGAGATGGCGCATGATGCCGAAGAGCGTCTGCCACTTGACCTCCGCCCCTGCGGCGTGGGCGCTCTTGAGCGCCATGATCGCCCAGCCGGTGATTGACGTGTCGTTGCGGCCGGTAGGGGCGTCCGTGTAGTCCCACCCCCCGCCGTCCTGCTGCGCCCGCTCGAGCCAGCCCACGGCGCGGCGCAGCGGGCCGGTGAGCTTCGGGTCGCGGGTCAGCGCGTGTGCCTCGGCGAGGGCGAGGGTGACGATGGCCTGGTGGTACATGAGATAGCGGTTGTGGACCTTCTCGAGCACGGTGTGGGGCTCGCCGAAGCGGCCGTCGGGTGCCTGGAGGTCGAGCAGGCAGTCGATGGCGGCGCCGACGGTCTCGCGGTAGGGGCCGGGGTCGGTGTGGGTGTGCCCCTTGCCGAGGAAGGCGAGGAGCGCGAGGCCGGTGAGGCCCGGAGCGAGCTTGAGTTGCGGGTCCCCGTCGCTCCAGCGGCCTGTCTTGGGATCCTGGTGGCGGTGGAGCCACTCGAGGCCTGCATCCACGGCCTTCTCGGAGCCTGGGGAGCCGCCGTGGCGGCGCAGCGCCTGGCGGCGCTCGGTCGGCGCGCGGGCGGCGAAGACGTCGCGCGGCGCCTTCGTGCCCCCCGGGGCCTCGAGCACCGGGGCCGCCTTCACCGTGGGCGTGGCCGCCAGAGGCTCCGGCTCGGGCGCGCGGGCGACGGGGACAGGCTCCGGCTCTGGGGCCGGCTCGGGCTCGGGCTCAGGCTCGGGCTCGGGCTCCGGTTCCGGCTCGGGCTCTGGCGCGGGCTCGGGCGCCTTGTCCTTGCCCTTGTAGAGGCCGACCTGGAAGACACCGCTGAAGGACTCCGGCTCGGCGTGCTCGATGGCCGTGGCGGCCAGGACGATCAGAATGAGGGCGTGGACGGCGGCGGAGAGGGCGAACCACGGGGTCCTGCGCAGCGCGTGGAGGCATCGCCGCACCCACTGGGGCCGCCGCCAGGCCCGCCGCACCACAGGCCGCTGCTGCGGCGGCGCGACGGACGGCGGAGGTCGGAACGGCAGGTTCGGCATCTCAGCTCCAGCGGCCCCTTCGGGCCATACCCACATTGCGGCCCGTCCCCACCCAGGATAGGACGTCCGGGCCGAGAACGCAAGCAGATTCAGGCGGAGATAGGACGGGCCGCAGGCGCGGGGCCTGTCGGTCGCATAGTCGGATAGGTCGTATAGGTCGTATAAGTCCT
>CAZDNN010000337.1:0-7263 GCA_964506385.1 uncultured Planctomycetota bacterium | reverse complement strand
AAGGCACAGTGGGGTCGCCTTGCGCATCGTGGTCGTGCTCCTTCGTGGTGCGGTCAGATCGCCTGGCCGGCAGGCTCCTCGCTGAACGTGCGTTTCTCGGCGTCGTAGCGGATGCGGCGGCCGGTGTCGAAGGCCTTCATCGCCATGACGACGGCGACGGCGTGCTGGTAGCCCGCCTCGATGTCGGCGTTGGGCGTGCCGCGGCTGCGGATGCACTTGAGCCAGTCGAGCACGTGGTCGTCGTGCGGCACCGGCTTCACCGGCTCGGCCTTGCCGAGCTTGCCCTTCCGGATGGCGCCGTCGCCCGCGACGGTCGGAGCGCCCCAGGGCAGCAGGTCCATGATGCCGTGCTCGGCGTAGAGGCGCTCGACGTTGCCGCTGGAGTTCCCGAAGTTTGTCGAGTAGGTGACCATGAAGCCCTCGGGGTAGATCCAGAGGGCCTCGACGTGGTCGGGGCAGGTGAAGCCGTGGTCCTTCCACGTGAAGGTCCCGCCGTGGCACACTGCGCTGACGGGATGCTTCGCTCCCGTGATGTAGTGGACGAGGTCGATGAAGTGGCTGCCGAGGCCGGGGACGGGGCCGTCGGAGAACTCGCGGTAGCCGTACCAGCCGCTGAACAGCTCGGCGTTGAAGGGCCGGTCGGGCAGGCCGCAGAGGAACTCGGCCCACTCGACGTCTTTCGGCTCCACCTTCTTGAGGCGGGAATACCAGTAGGGCCGGGTGGCATTGCGGTGGCGCTCGATGCGGGAGACCTTGCCGAGGACGCCTGTGCGGAAGAGCGCGCGGCAGCCGGTCATCGAGGGCAGGCTGCGGAGCTGGGTCCCGATCTGGCAGACGACCTGGCTGGCCCGGACGGCATCGCAGGCGCGGATGAGGCTCGGGAGGTCCTTCGACAGCGGCTTCTCGCAGTAGACGTCCTTCTTCGCCCTTGCCGCTGCCTCGAGGTGGGTCGTGTGCTGGTGGTCGCACGAAGCGATCATCACGGCATCGATATCCTCGCGGCCGACCACATCGCGGTAGGAGACGCACTGGCGGGCCTCGACGCCGAACCACTCCTTCGCCTTCATCGCCGCCCGCTCGCGGGCGACCCGCCAGGGGTCTACGACGGCCGTGACCGCGGCGTTCTGCTCCTTCGCGACCTTCGCCACGCCGCCCATGTGCGCGCCGATGCCGCGTCCGCCGCAGCCGATGAGAGCGATCCGCAGGCGCTCGTTGGCGCCCAGCACCCTCGAGTAGCTAGCCGCCGTGAGCGCCGCAGCTCCCGCCGCGCCCGCGCTCTTGAGGAAACCCCGCCGAGATGCTGGCCGGTCCATGGCTGACCCTCCAAGGGTGGGTGACTGAAGCCTGCCTGAGGTTCTACTCCGCAGGGCGGTGCGTGTCAAAGGCAAGGGGAAGGTGCGAGCATGGGAGGGGCAGGTGAGGCGGGGCGGCGGCGGGGCTATTCCGGATTTGCGCAATTGCGCAAATCCGAAATGCCCTGCCCCGCCTCCCTGTTTGACCCCGCCAGCCCGGCCCGTCTAGAATGGGCATCACCACCTTCCAGGCACGAGGAGCTACGATGCCGCTGTACGCCAGGCGCCTCTCGCGCCGCGGGTTCCTTCGGTCGGCGGCGGCCATGGCCGCGCCGCTGCTGGTGCCCGCCTCGGCACTGGGCAGGGACGGCTCGGCCGCGCCGAGCGCCCGCATCGCCATGGGCTCCATCGGCCCTGGCGGACGGGGACGCAGCGACACCCAGGCGTTCCTGTCCAGCCCCGACTCCCACGTGGTGGCCGTGTGCGACGTGGACACCCGGCGGCGCGAGGCGGCCAGGCAGATGGTCGAGAGCTACTACGCCCGGCATCTCGGCAGGGGGAGCTACCGCGGCTGCTTCGCACCGCGCGACTTCCGCGAGATCCTCGCCCGCGACGACATCGATGCCGTGATGATCGCTACCCCCGACCACTGGCACGCGCCCATGGCCATCATGGCGGCCAAGGCCGGCAAGGACATGTACTGCGAGAAGCCCATCTCCGTGTCCATCGCCGAAGGACGCGCCGTCGCCGACGCGGTGGCCCGCCTCGGGATCATCTACCAGAGCGGCACCCAGCGGCGCAGCGTCAGCCACTTCCGTTTCTGCTGCGAGCTGGTCCGCAACGGCCGGATCGGCACGCTCAAGAAGGTCACCGAGATGCTCGGCAGCGGCCCCACCTGTCCGCCCCAGCCGCCGGCGCCGGTGCCCGAGGGCTTCGACTACGACATGTGGCTCGGCCCCGCGCCCTGGGCCTACTACACCCCGAAGCGATGCCACGGCTCCTTCCGCTGGCACCTCGACTACTCGGGCGGCAAGATCACCGACCAGGGCGCCCACTTCCTCGACATCGCCCAGTGGGCCATGGACACCGAGCACACCGGCCCCGTCGAGATCCAAGGCACCGGCACGTTCCCGACCGACGGCCTGTGGAACACGCCGGTCACCTACCACGTCGTGTGCGCCTACGCCAAGGGTGTCGAGCTGCACGTCACGCATCCCCTCTATCGCGGGGACTGGGCCATCCGCTTCGAGGGCACCGAGGGCTGGCTGCTGGTCACCCGCCACAAGCTCTACGCCTCGAAGCCCTCGCTCATGGAGCCGCTCCGCAGCCACGAGACGCCCCTGCGCCGCAGCGACCACCACCACCAGAACTTCCTCGAGGCCGTCCGCACGCGCACGGCGCCCATCGCACCGCCCGAGATCGCCCACCGCTCGACGACGGTGTGCCACCTCGCCAACCTGTGCCTGCGCCTGCGTCGGCCGCTGAAGTGGGATCCCGCCGCCGAACGCTTCGTCGGCGACGATGCGGCGAATCGCATGCTCGTGAGGGCGCACCGCGAGCCGTGGACCGTATAGCCGCCGCTCGGCAGCGGAATGACGAAGGGAAGAGCATGAGGTCGGCCAGTCGCCGGATCGTCCTTGGGTGGGCGGCAGCCTTGCTCCTCCTGTCGGCTCCGGGCCGAGCCGCCGAAGAGGCGTCGGTCGAGAAGCTGCTGGCCGATGTGGCGGCATACAGGGATGGGCAGAGCGCCAAGGCTCTCTACGGGCTCGATGCCGTGGTGGCCAGGGCGTCGAGGGATCCGAAGCAGGCGCGGCCGCTGGCGAGAAGGCTCGCGAAGCTGCTGGAGGATCCCAAGGTCAGCCGCGAGGCGAAGATCTTCGTCTGCCGCAAGCTCCACCTCATCGCGGGGCCGGAGCAGGTGCCGGTTCTGGCGAGGCTGCTCGGCGATCCCGAGCTGTCGCACATGGCCCGCTACGTGCTCCAGGCCATGGACGACCCGGCGGTGGACCCCGCGCTTCGCCAGGCGCTCGGCCGGCTCGAGGGCAAGCTCCTCATCGGCCTGGTCAACACCATCGGCGAGCGTCGCGACAGGGAGGCGACGGGGGCGTTGGCCAAGCTGCTCGGCGACCGGGACAAGGCGATCGCGACCGCATCGGCCACCGCGCTGGGCAAGATCGGCGGGGCGCGCGCCGCCGCGGCCATCGCCGCCGCACGCGCCGAGGCGAAGGGCAGGCTGAGGGCGGACCTGACGCAGGCGTGGCTCGCGTGCGCCGACAGCTTGCGGCGAGAGGGGAGCACCCAGGAGGCCGCGGGCGTCTTCCAGACGCTTCTGGCCCGATCGGAACCACACCATGTGCGTGTCGCAGCACTTCGCGGGCGCGTCGCCACGATGGAGCCTAAGGGGGCCGCGTCCCTGCTGCTCCTGACCGCGCTCGGCGACGATGCGACGATGAGGACGGCGGCGGTGAGCCTGCTGGCGGGGATGCGCGACCCGGCCGTCGGCCGGGTGATGGCGCGCCTTCTCGTGCGCGACGATCCGGCCGTGCAGCGCGCGGCGGTGGACGCGCTGGCTGCGCGAGGCGTGCGGACGGCCCTCTGGCCACTCGCGAGGCTCGCGGAGCGCGGCGCCGACCCTGGGGTGCGGCTGGCCGCCGTCCGCGCTCTCGAGCGGCTGGGCGATGCGTCGGTGGCCGGCCTGCTGGCCACCCTCGCTGCTGCGGACGAGGGCGCTCTCCGCGACGCGGCCCGCGCCAGCCTCATGGGCCTGCGCGGCAAGGGCGTGGACGACGCGATCCTCGCCGCGGTCAAGGACGCGGACGAGGGCGTGCGCATCGAGCTGCTGCGCGCGTTGCGCGACCGCCGCGCCACGGCCTTTGCCGAGCCGATCGCCGAGATTGCAGCGGCTGACAGGAGCGCCGCCGTCCGCCGCCAGTGCTACTCGGTGCTCGCCGACCTGGCGGGGGCCGAGCAGCTCGGGCGGCTCGTCGCCCTCCTGCTCCGCGAGCGCGACACGGCGGCCCGGGGCACCGCCGAGCGGGCCGTCCTCGCCGTGGCGCGTCGCGTCGAGGCCCCCGCGGAGCGCCTCCAGCCCGTCCTAGCCGCGCACGCGAGCGCGGCCGGCGCGGCGCGCGCCACGACGGTCCGTCTGCTTGGCCGCCTCGGCGGCGCCAGGGCGCTTGAGGCCGTGCTGGGTGACGTTGGACACAGGGACGCTGCGGTCGCCGAAGCTGCCCTCCGCGCGCTCGCCAACTGGCCGGATGACAGCGCCATCCCCGCCCTCGTCGGCATCCTCAAGGCTCCCGGGGACGCTGCCCGCCGCATCCTGGCCCTGCGCGGCTACATCCGCCTGGCGGGCGCAAGCCCCGAGCGCCCCGCCGAGCGCACCGTCGGCATGTACGAGTTCGCCCTCCGCGCCGCCTCGCGGCCTGAGGAGAAGAGGCTCGTTCTCGCCGGCCTCGCCGCCGTGTCCCATCCCGCGGCGCTCAAGCTGGCCGAGCAGTGCCTCGGCGATCCCGCCCTGGAAGCGGAGGCGGAGCAGGCCATCCGCAAGATCAAGCTCACCCTCAGCAAGCCCATCCCATCGGCCTCGCATAACCTCGATGCCGTGAAGTATGCCGTCGATGGCGACAGGAGCACCCGCTGGAAGAGCCTCGTCAACCAGAGCCCCGGCGCCGGCATCTGGTTCCTGCTCGACCTCCGCGCCGAGCACACCCTCACCCGCATCGTCCTCCACGGCAACAGGTTGAAGGCGAGCGACTACCCGCGGCAGCTCGAGGTCTACGTCTCCAGCGACCCCAAGGCCTGGGGCAAGCCCGTCGTCATCGCCCGGGGGAAGGCCACGACCGTCGAGATCAGCATCCCTCCCACCCGCGGCCGCTACCTCAAGCTGGTCTCCACCGGCTCCGCCGGCAACAACTGGTCGATCTACGAGATCGAGCTGGAGTGATCCGGGCGACAGTGATCATCGAGCGCCTGGGTGGGCTGTGGGGCTCCGAGGCGCTAGAGAGCCCAGGCGGGTGGGGCCGCCTGGGCTCGTGGTGTTGTGGGCTTCGTGTCGGGTTCGCCGGCAGAGCTACTTGATGGCGAGCAACTCGACCTCGAAGATGAGTGTGGCGTTGGGGCCGATGAGGCGGCCGGCGCCGCGGTCGCGGTAGGCGAGGTCCGAGGGGATGTAGACCATCCACTTGGCGCCGACCTTCATGAGCTGGAGGGCCTCGGTCCAGCCCTTGATGACGCCGTTGACGGGGAACTCGGCGGGCCGCCCCCGTTTGTGGGAGCTGTCGAACTCGGTGCCGTCGAGCAGGGTGCCGCGGTAGTGGACGCTCACCGTGTCGGTCGCCTTCGGCACGGCGCCGGTGCCGGCCTGGATGACCTTGTACTGGAGGCCGCTGGCGGTGGTCTGGACACCTTCCTTCTTGCCGTTGGCGGCGAGGAAGGCCTCGCCCTCCTGCTTGTTCTTCTCGCCGAGCGCCTTTGCCCGTCCGGCGGCGCGGCTCTTCATCTGCTTCTGGAAGGCCAGCATGGTCTCGCGGACCTCGTCTTCGGTCATCGCGGACTCGGCGCCCTCGAGGGCGTCGCGCATGCCGCGCATCAGGAGGTCGAGATCGAGCTCGACCTCCTGCTCCTTCATGCTCCGGCCGATGTTCAGGCCGAGGCAGTAGCTGATCTTCTCCTCGAGGGTCTTCGGCTTGGCGGCCTCACCGGCGAGGGCCGAGGCGGCGATGCCGATGAGCGCGCACACAGCGATCAGTCTGGTCACGACACGTCCTTTCCTTACTGCCGTGGGGGTGGGTTCAGTCCCGACCGAGGAGCTTGGCCATCGCCTGGGCGAAGCGCTTGAGGGGGCCGGGGTCTCTGATCTGTCCGAGCGAGGTTCTCTCGCCGACGATGGCGTCCAGCTCGCCGTCGTCGAGCCAGAAGCCGTAGCACTTGGGGCAGTAGTCCACCTCGACGGGCTTGGTGTAGGTGTAGTGGCGGCGGATGAGCCGCGTGTCCTCGCCGCAGCGGGGGCAGCGCATGTGGCCAGCGACCTCGCCCGTCTCGACCTCGGGGTCGCCGTACTTGCGCTCGATCACCTCCTCGACGCCCTCGACCTGGGCGTCCCGGATGCGGTCGAGCTCGCGATGGTCGAACCACATGCCGTCGCAGGTGTGGCACTTGTCGAGCTCGAGGTCGAGGATCTCGACGGTCTGGAGCTCGGTTCCGTCCCTCGGGCATTTCATCGGCGTGCTCCTGTTCGGTTACCTCGCGTTGTGGGAGCGTAGACGAATCGGCGGCGCCTGTCAAGGCAGCGGCGGAAGCGCCTGCTTGCTGAGGGCCATGGGCGCGGCGGCGTCGGCGGCGAAGGGGCGGAGGCGGACGGCGAAGGACATCGGGGCCGGGTAGAGGCGGTACTGCTCGAGCTCGCGGGGGCCACAGCTATTGCTGCCGAGGCCGTTGTGGGCGTGGTCGAGGTGGAGGATGGTCTCGGGCCGGGCCTGGAGCTCGGGCTCGTGGAGGGCTCGCGTGAGGTCCTCGGGCGTGTGGTGCTGGGCGTTGACGTTGATGACCGGCATGGCGACGGCGAGGAGGCCCGTGCCGCGGAGCGTCGTGACGGCGGCCCAGCGGCAGTCCGCCTTGTTCCCGTTCTCCTGGGGCATGATGTAGGGGACGTGCTGGTCGGTCACCGTGCCGCGCCAGAGGCCGACGCGGCCGCTCTCCTTGCGATCGACGTAGCACTCGTGGGGGCCGAGGCCGTACCACGCAAGCTGCTCGAAGCCCTCGGGCAGGTGGAGCTCGATGCCGAAGCGGGGCAGGGGAGGGAGCTTGTCGAGCAGCGGCTCGATGGCCGTCTCGATGACCACATCGCCGCTGCCGTAGATGCTGTAGGTGTAGGCGCAGCGGAAGGGCGGCGGCACGCTGTATGCGCCGAGCACGGCCTCGACGCGCACCCTGGCGGCCCGCTCGCCGACGCTTTCGGCCTCGACGGACG
>CAZDNN010000336.1:0-7263 GCA_964506385.1 uncultured Planctomycetota bacterium | reverse complement strand
TCTCAGAGGGCGAGGCAGAAAAGCCTGCTCCAGGGGGGCGCAGCCCTTGGCTTCCTCATATGGCCAGCTCGGCAGACAAAGGCGGTGCCGGAGACCTTCTTTCTGCCTCGCCCTCGCCTCTCGGACGTGTCAAAAAGCGTGCCAATCGCCTGCGGCGGCTCGGCGGCACTTCAAGCGGCTGAATAGTCAGACCCTCGAAGCCAGGTGACGAAGGCGGCCTCAGGCGTGTGCTGATGCCCCTGCTGCGCGCCCCCCACACTCGCAGTCGCGGAGGAGCCGCTGACGGTCGGAGGCCAGGAGCTGCCAAGCCCGGTCGCAACGCTGGTAGTCGGCTGCGTCCGTGGCGGTGTCGCGCAGGGCCGCGATCAGCGTGAGCTCTACGTCGACCTTGTGGAGACGCGACTCCACGTCGGGAACGGATGCCATCACTCACCCTCCTTCGCGCACGACGCCCTTCCTCGCCAGCTACGCATCAGGCGCGCTGCGGATCCGGGGTGCCGCTCGCCCAGTAAGAAACCCTCGCGGGAGCTAGTATGGCGCGCGGGCCGGGCGCTGTCAAGGCAAATCCGCCCGGGATGAAGCGACGGCCTGCGTCGTCGGGCTCTCACCTCCCGTAGTAGGCCGCCATCACCCCGCTCACCACACGCCGGTCGAAGGGATAGAGGCGAGCTGCCGTCGCGACGTCCGCTTCGGCTCCCTCCTCATCCCCCAGCTCGCGGCGAGCGTACGCCCTGTTGAGAAGGGCCGTGACCTCCAGGTCTGTGTGCCCCACGGCCTCGTCGAGAACCTCGATAGCGCGCTCCAGGTCACCCGCGTTCAGGAGAGCCCAGCCCAGGTTGCTCTGCGCGCGGCCGAAGGTCCCGCCCGCCTCGACGGCTCGCTCCAACAGCGTCACCGCTCGCCCGTTGAGACCCACCGCCAGGCAGTTCATACCGTACTCATTGAGGAACTCGCCGGTGGCGAAGCCGGGATACTCCCTCTCGATCTGGTCGAAGAGCTCCTGTGCCTCGCGGCGCTGCTGCTGCACCTTGAATAGCATGGCCTGTTGGAAGAGCAGTTCAGGGCCGTCACCGACGTGGCGCGCGACGGCGTCCTGCGCACCCGCGATGTCCATGTCCGCCAAGGCGCGGACCAGCTTTCGATACCTGCGCGACGACGCGGTCTCCCAGGAGAGGTACACCAGCGGGATGGCGTAGAGGCGCTTCTCGAGGAGGAACCTGCGGGCATCGAGGGTCTCGAGCCAGTCGCTGTCCCTGCCCTCGGCCTTCGCGAGCTCGATGGCGACACGACGGTATCCGACGGCGTTGCCGGCGATCCTCTGGAAGCACATCTCCGTGAGCTCGGGCGGCACGCCCTCGTTGTCCAGCCGCGCGAGGAGCAACACGGTGGCTCCGCCGGCGATCGTGTCGTCGGGGGACCGCGCGAGGTTCAGCAGCTCGTCGGTCCCCAAGACACGCCCGCTGGAGCTCTCGAAGGCCTGGATCCCCTCAGCCGCACAACTGCCGCAGTAGTCGCCGTGGTAGCCGGCTGGCGGCCAGATGAGGTTGGCCCTGTAGAGTGCAGGGTCCGCGCCGGCCCCCTCGCCGAAGAGGCGAGCGTAGTGGCGAGCCGAGGTGTCCGCGAGGAAGGGAACGGCGGCGTCGAGATGGGACTTCAGGTCGCCGGGCATCTTGTCCGCCCACGGCCCTTCGCCGTAGGGGCTCATGCCCAGACACGCCCCGAGAGCGTACACGGCGAGGAACGGCGTGGCGTCGCTTGCGATCACCCGCTGTCGGCCGAGGGCGGGGAAGGGGCTCTCCGGCTCCTGGAGGATCGCGCGAAGGTCGCTCTCGAGCGGGAGCCGATACTCCTTCGTGCTGCCGAACAGGCCGCGGCGCAGGGTCGCGACACACTCGATGCCCCGGTCTGTCCGCGTCACCGCCACGTCGTCGTGGAAGGTACTCCAGGACTCGTGGACCAACTGCGCCAGGGCCGACACGACGCCCTGGAAGAACCTCTCCTCCTGGTCCGTCCAGTCGCTGCGGTAGCGGAGATGGTAGGAGAGGTGGTCCAGGGTGGACATGGACGGCCAGTCACTGTCGGGCACCAGAGCAGGGTACGCCGACAGCCTATCCCGCAACTCGGCCTTGAACTCCTCGGCCTGAGCGCGGATGGAGCCGTCGATCATGACCTCGCGTCCTTCGTCCGCGCGAGTTGGCGGCCAAGCAATGTCCTGGCTCGTGGCGCGGGCCGCTCAGAGCTTGTGGTCGGAGGGCTTGACGCCCTTGCGGTGTTTGCGCATGCCGATGGGCAGCGGGTTGTAGGGCACGACGAAATCGACCTTGGCGCGGGCGGGAATCTTGTCCTCGAGGCCGCAGCACCAGTAGGCGGCGTTGACGAGCAGGCGGCGGAAGCCCTCGCTCTTGAGGTCGTGCGCGTGCCCCATCGTCGTGGTGAAGACCCTGGCGGCCTTGCCCGATGTGCCGGTGTACGTCTTCGTCCAGGCGACGGGGATGGGGGGCTTGTCGGGGTTGGGCTCGTCGGAGGGGTTCATGCCCTTGAGGACCTGGCCCATGATGAGGGGCTTGCAGTCGCCGTGGAGCTTCGTGATGCCGTAGACGTCGGAGGGTCCCCAGATGTCCTCGCAGCCGCGGACGATGGGGTGGTTCTTCATGCCCTTGGCGATGACGCCGCGGGTGCTCTCGCGGCCGTGGTGGCCGTAGTGGTTGATCCAGGTTTCGCCGAAGACCTGTCGGCCGAAGCCGCCTGCGGTCTTGCCCTTCGCGCGGAAGCTCCACTTCGAGTAGGTCTTGCCCGGCTTGATGTTGAAGGCGTGGGTGTTGGTGCGCAGGCTCATCATCGGGCGGCCGGAGTTGGCGTAGTCTAGGATGCGCTTCATCTGGTCGTCGGGCAGGTCGCGGAAGCGGAGGAACATGATCATCAGGTCGGCCGTTTCGAGGGCCTCGAGGCCGGGAATGTTGTCGAGGGTGCCCGGGTCGATCTCGCCGGTCTGCTTGTTGACGGCGAAGAGGACGGTGCACTTGAAGCCGTGGTGGACGGCGAGGATCTTGGCGAGGGCCGGGATGAGCTCCTCGCTGCGGTACTCGTCGTCGCCGGCGAGCAGCACGATGTGCTTGCCCTTCCCCGGCCCCTCTTTGCCCTCGAACACGACCCACGGATCATCGGCCATCGCAGCGCTCCTGCACAGGATGATGAGGCACAACGCCCCCAGCACAAGTCCAGCGGTTCGCATGGCTCGCCTCCTTTCCCAGAGAGGGTGGCAGACGGGCGCTGCCGCCGCGCGGCCATTCCAGATGAGCGCGCACCATAGCTGCGGATGCCACGCTGACGCAGACAAGCGGTACATCCACATCCGCCCCTGCCCGAGCAGAGACAGCGGCCTCGGTGGCTGAGTTACTCAGCCCTGCTGCTTTTTCCGCACGACGTAGTACACCACGATCAGGACGACGAGAACCACTCCCATACCGAGGTAGTAGGACCAGGACATGCTGCTCTCTCCCGACTCGTTGTGAGAGACGACGGGAATCCTTGGCGTCATATTGTAGTCAGCGAAAGCGCAGCGCGCAAGAGGAGTTGCAGGCGATCTGGGAGGGGAAATGCCTTTTCTGCTGCGGCAGCGCCACGCCAGCAGATACCGGGCATCCGGGGCCAGGAAGCCTGTATCCCCCACCAGCTCCTTGTGTCACGAGGCCGCGTGCGTATAATGCTCCGAGCCGTCCACATATCGCATCGGAGAGCGGATGACAATCCTGGGACTCGACATCGCTATCTGGGTGGTGCTGGCGCTCTACTTCGCCGGGATGCTGCTGCTGGGGTGGTGGAGCAAGCGACAGGCGCAGGACCGCGAGGGCTATCTGCTCGGCAGCCGCCAGTTCGGCATCCCGATGATGGTGATGCACGCCTTCGGCGCGGGGACGAACCCGGGCGACGCGACGGGTGTGGTGAGCAAGACGGTGGCCGGCGGCGCCTCGGGCATCTGGGTGAGCTGGATGTGGATGTTCGGCACGCCCATCTACTGGCTGATCGCGCCGATCTGCCGCAGGATGCGCTACCTGACCCTGGCCGACTACTACCGCGAGCGCTTCGGCCGGGGCGCCGCCTTGCTCTACACCGCTGTCGCCAGCCTCGGCATGACCATCTTCTTCGGCGGCGTGCTGCTCGCCACCACCCGCACGGTGCAGGGCATGATGGGCCAGGCCACGCTCACCAGTGCGGCCAGTGAGATGTGGTTCTTCGGCATCCTGCTGGTCACGACGATCGTCTTCGTGCTCTACGGCTACTGGGGCGGCATCGTCGCCGCCATCCGCACGGACATGGTCCAGGGCCTCATGATCATCGTCCTCTCCTTCCTCGCTATCCCGCTCGCGCTGAGGATGAAGGAGGTCGCAGGCCTGTCCGGCACGCGCGCGACCCTCGCCGAGGCCGCCGAGAAGGTCAACACCGGCATCCCGGCGGCGCTGAAGCTCCACGAGGCCGGCGACACCCAGGCCATGCTGGCCACTCTCGAGGCCACCCGGCCCTACGACGCGGCCGGCACCTGCCGCACCGCACTCGAGCTGTGGAGGAAGGGGAATACCGAGAAGGCCGTCGCCACGCTCCGCGCCGCCGTCGATGCCGACTACCTGAGCCTGTCCCACCCCCTTCATTTCAGCCTGGGGCTCGTGATCCTGCTGTGTATCCAGGCGCCGCTCACGGCGCTGGCGCTCCCCCACCTGATGTCGGTGACCTCGGCGGGCAGGACCGAGTGGGAGGGCCGCATGGGCTTCACCGGCGGCAACCTGCTCAAGCGGGTGTGCACCATCGGCTGGAGCATTCTGGGGCTCGCCTGGCTCGCCTACCTGATCAGGTCGGGCTCCGAGATCCGCCCCGACGCCGCCTTCGGCGACGCCATCCAGACGCTCCTGCCGCCCGTGCTCCAGGGCATCATGCTCGCCTGCGTCATGGCCGCCTCGATGTCGAGCGGCGACGCCGTCCAGGTCACCGTCGCCGGCCTCTTCACCCAGAGCCTCTACCGCGAGTACATCAACCCCAAGGCCAGCGAGCATCAGCTCCTGCGGTTCACGAAGGTTGCCGGCATCGTCATCATCGTCATCTCGCTGGCCTTCGCGATCCTCATGCGCAGCAGCCTCGTGAAGTCGATCATCATGTACTTCAATATCCTGGCCATGGTCGGGATCTCGACGGCGCTGGGCATTCTGTGGCGGCGGATGAACCAGGCCGGCGTGTTCGCCAGCACCCTGGCGGCCGGCGCCGTGTTTCTCCTGGTCCGCAGCCCGTTGATCCCCGCGTGTCCTGGAGCGCTCAAGATCGGCCTGCCCATTCTCACGGGCGTGGTGTTCGGCGTGATCGGCAGCCTGCTCACCCGGCGGCCTGACGCCTCGATCGTCGATGCTTTCTTCAAGCGGATCTACGTGCCCATCGGCGAGGAGCACAAGCTCGAACTGCCCCTGGACGAGGCCGTGCCGCCCGAGAAACGGCTGTGCACCGCCGGCGGCCTGTTCCTCGTCAAGCCTTCACGGCAGAGCTGGGTCGGCTCCCTAGTCACCCTCGCCATCTGCCTGGCGTGTGTAGCCGTGATGCTCGCGATCCTTGGGTAGGGCATCCACCCGCGTGACCCTGCCGATGCGGTGCCCTCGTCGGCGCTCCCACTCATCTTCCTTCCAGCGATCCCGCTACGTTCGTCCCCGGGGGATGCCGGGGTTGATCGGTCTGTAGGGCCGGCCAGCGATGAGCTTGGTTCCGTCCGAGAAGCCCTCGGGGCGGGGCTTGAGCCGCTCGATGAGGATGCAGCGCCACTTCTCCAGCAACGCTCGGGAGCCCGCGTGCGGGGCCAGGTCGCGTTCCTCGTGGGGGTCCTGCTCCAGGTCGAACAGATGCTCCTTGCCGCTGGTGGGCCGCCAGATGTACTTGTAGCGCCCGTCGGTGAGGGCGTGGAAGGCCTGCTCCTGGCTGTAGCAGGGGCTGTGCTCGAAGTGGTACCACGCCCGGACCTCCCGGCTCGCGCCTCGCATGACGGGCACGAGGCTGATGCCGTCTACATCGGGGGCCGGGCCCCCCGCCAACTCGACGAACGTGGGCAGCAGGTCCTCGAGCGCCACCGGCTCGTTGGAGCGGAGCCCCGGGCGGAAGCCGAGGTCCTTTGACCCTGCGATGATGAAGGGGACGTTGGCCGATCCCTCGAAGGGCTCGCACTTGCGGAAGTAGCCGTGGTCGCCGAGCATCTCGCCGTGGTCGGCCGAGAGGGCGATGCACCAGGGGCGGCCGGCCTTCTCGCTGCGGGCCTTGAACTCGGCGATGAGCGGGGTGATCTCCGTGTCGAGGTGCTCGATGAGCCCGTAGTAGCCGGCCTGGGCCTTCCGCAACGTCTCGCCCTGGAGCAGCACTCGGTGGCCCCCGTCGCGGCCTCGGGGGGTGATGGTATCCCAGTCCACCCAGTCCCCGTGGGCGGGCCTCGGGAGAGCGTTGCTGCTGTAGTAGTGGCCGTAGTACTTCGGCGGAGGCACGAGCGGGGGGTGCGGGGCATAGAAGGAGGTCGTGAGGAACAGGGGGCTCTCCAGGGGCGCCTTGGCCAGGACTCCACGCGACTTGGTGACGACCCATGTCGTGGGGTGCCACGCGTTCTCCAGCGGCCAGGGCGCGGCCTGCCAGTGGTTGTAGGTCGCTCCGAGCTTGGCGATGAACTTCTTGATGCCGCCCGTCTCGGGGTGCGCGGCGCGGAACTCGGTGTCGTAGACGTCGTTGTTGACGTAGGTCGAACCGGGGATGTCGATGTCGTAGCCGAGCGCCTTGCCCGCGGCGCGTTGGTGCATGTTGCGTCCCACGAGCGCCGTCGTGTAGCCGGCCTTCTTCAGGAGCTGGGGCATGGTAGGGGTGGTGATCGGCTTGGCGCGGAAGCCCACCACGCCGCTCGTCTGAGGGAAGAGCCCGGTCAAGAGGGCGAACCGGGCCGGGATGCAGGAGGGAACGGCGGTGTCGGCGCGGCGGAAGAGCACGCCGTCCTTGGCCAGTTGGTCCATGGTCGGGGTGCGGACCACGGGGTGGTCGACAATGGACAGGCAGTCGCCCCGCATCTGGTCGGGCATGATGAACAGGATGTCGGGCTGCGGCGTCTTCGGCGCGGCCAGCGCCCCGCTGGCCACGGCCATGGCGGCCACGGAGCCCTGGAGGAACTGCCTGCGTCCGATGGTCTCGTCTCTCATGGGTATTCTCTCCCGGTTGCCCATTCTAGCTCTCCGCGATGCCCCCGCAAGCATGCCAGTTGCT
>CAZDNN010000335.1:0-7279 GCA_964506385.1 uncultured Planctomycetota bacterium | reverse complement strand
TGGTTGCGCGGCGAAGGCCGCCAGAGTAGAATCGGGCCCCCCCGAGCACAGAGGCCAGGGACGATGGCGCCTCTGCCTCAGGCTCTCGGCGACGGCGGCGGCACTGCTCCGACGGTCAAGGACGGCCGATGCTCCCTCGCGTGCAGTGGTTCGAGTTCAATGAGCTGGCGTGGATGCCGCGGAGCCTGCGCCACGGGATCCAGCGGTCGATCGGCTTCGACCAGTGGGTGCAGGGCTGCTTTCGGGGCGAGCTGCCGCGCCGGTTCGTCCGGTGGCTCGAGCGGACGGGCGCGGACGAGGTGCTCGATCTGGGGAGTGGCGGCGGCGGCCCCGTGCTGTCGCTGCTGCGCGGCGCGCGGCGCTGCCTCGGGGGCCAGGACAAGGCGCTCCCGACCTTCCACCTGAGCGACATCGCGCCCGAGCTCCATCGCTTCGCGGAGCTGACGGCGCACGGCCCCGTCTGGGAGGAGCACAGGGAGCGGGAGCACATCCGCTTCGTGCAGGAGCCGGTGGACGCGCTGGCCGACCCGCTGCCGTGTCCCCAGCGGTTCTTCACGCTCATCAACATCGCCCACCACTTCCCGCCCGACCTCGTGCGGCGGATCCTGGCGAACCTGGTGCGGCAGGGGGACGGGGTGTTCGTGGTGGACACGTATTACCGGTCGGTGCGGTTCGTGCCGATGATGATCGCGTCGCTGGTGCCGTCGTGGGTGGCTCCGCTGGTGGTCCGGCCGTTCCGCTGGAGCCACCTGCTGTGGGGCACGCTCATCCCGATCGTCCCGCTGCTGGTCATGCACGATGGGCTGACGACAGTGCTGCGGTGCTACAGGCCCGACGAGTGGCAGAGGCTGGTAGACGGGCTGCCTGGCGGGGAGGCCTTCGAGTGGGAGATCGACCGCCTGCGGAACGGGGTGGTCTACGTCGCCGGCTGGCGGCGAGCCCAGCGGCCTCCCGGGCTCACCACGGCAAGCTGAGACTGATGACGGGAGGGCGAGGCTCCGGCCGAGCCGGCTTTCCGCTCGATTCCGGCGGCTCGGCGGGAGCCTCGCCCTCCCCCTTCCACGGGCTGCACGCCTCCCAGCATCAGCGACTGGCCGCGAGACGGGTCCAAATGCACAGCGGTCGGGAAGTTGCCTTCCCGGCCGCTGTGTGGTTGTTGCTGCTACGCAGGTCGGAGGTGTTTACGCCTTCTTGCGCCGCCTGCGGATGAGGCCGAGGACACCGAGGCCGACGAGGGCGATGGTGCCCGGCTCAGGGGTGCGGTAGTACTCGACGGGATCCTGGCTGATGAACATCCAGCCAGAGTAATCGCCGCCCCAGGTCAGATTGCTGAGGATGTATGCATCGGCGTAGAGGGCGGAGAGATCGTTCGACCAGCCCGGCTGCTGCCCGGCCCAGTCCTCTTTCACCAAGCCGCCGCTCTCCATCGTGAATTCCATCACGTCGCTGTACGGCCCGAAGGTCTGCTGGTCTGTGCGGACGGAGTTGATGTACGCCTCAGAGAACCCGGAAGCGTTGACCGGAACCCCATTCTCCAGCGTGTACGTGATTATGGCGGTCATCACGGTGCCGGGGGCCTCGCTGGTGTACGCAGACATGTCCGCCAGCGTCCCGGCCATGAACAACTGGACGTCAGGGTCCAGCACAGGGTTACCACCGCCGTCGAGGTTGTAGAGGCCTGCGTCGGGGTAGTCGAGCCGCGTGCCGTTGGGGTCGGTGTCATAGCCGCTGTCGAACCAAGCATCGGGGCCGTGGGTGTTCGTGTAATCAGGCGATGTGTCCACGTACATGGTGACCTTGCCACCGCCCGCAGGGAGCGGGTCGCCTGGAGAATCCATGTCCGTGGGCATCGAGCCAGCAATGGGAGTGTAGGCGACCTTGGCGATCAAGATGTCGGGAACACTATCGAAGTCCAAATCGACCGTTTGAGCCAAGACCTGGGACACCTGGATCCCTGTCAGTGTTCCGCTCAACTGCTCGTTCGCGCTCGGATACCAAGCCGTGGATGCCTCGATCCCGCCCCCCGGGCCGGCTGCCCCGGCGGATGTGGCCTGGAAGGTGCTCCGCAGTTCCGCCCCGACCCACGCCTGGCTCGGAAGCGAGTCGGCAGGCAGGGCCTCGCCATTGACGTACAAGCTGGTGAAATCCTCGAGCTTGATACGCACGTGGCCCATTGGCAGGCCGATAGCCATCGCCATCGAGCCGATGCTCAGAACCAACGCAGCAACAACCAACTTCCTCGTCATCACGTCACGCTCCTCTCTTGGGTACCTTGCCCTTTTGAATCTCGGGAACGCCCGCCCTGGAGCCGACGGGCTCCGGGCTCAGGCTTCACCTCCTCAACTCCCCGTCAGTGCGTTCCCGACAATGGAGGTGTCAGAAGGTTCCAGTTACAGAGATTTGAACTCAAAGAGCTTTCTCGCTCAAGTTAGGACTCCAGCAACTCGCGTGCCAGTCAGCCGCCGCCAGGGGATAATTGCGCCAAATCACTTCAACTCCTTTTCGTACAACACCTTAGGGCGTCAAGCGGCATCCCCCCAACGGCCTGTCATTTTGGCAGAGCCGCGACGAATGTTGGCTTTTGGCAACATGCCCGGCCCCCGGTGGCTGCCCGGAGCACGCTAAGTCCTGTGTTGCCAAAGACCTGAGGCCATGTTGCGAATCGGCAACGTCGTGTTTCCGCTCGTCAACGTCTCCGATCCGCCTCTGGCCATTCAACGAGCGTTTCACGTCGAACGGTGTGTGATAGTGCAAAAAGGGGACCAAACAGCCGAGACTTTTCCGGGTTCGCCGTAACTTATGCCTGGCCATAGCCTTATCCTCTCCGCGCTGCATTGTGCCACAACGGCACAGGAGGGCGGTTCTGGGCGTCCATGTTGACGTTCGTCAACACAGTTTCCGCCGAATCAGCGTAAAGGCCGATCCAGTCGAGGCTTAGTGATGTTGACGGTTCGCAACGTGCCGGGGCGTCAAATCAACATGGCGTCAGGCAGGGCAGAGAGGCCGGTCCGGGGCGGCAGACAGCCCGGATCGTGGCGGTCGGTCGCAGGCGTCGTTTGGTGCAGCGGACAGATTGTCTGCCTCGCCGGACAGATCGAGGCTGGCATGTCCGAGTCTGTCACGGGGTTGCGCCGACTGATGGGCAAGCCGGCAGCGAAGCAACAGCTCGCCTGGGACAGGCTGCGGGTCGGCCTGTGAGCTGGCTCATGAAGGCTTGGAGGCGGGTGGTCTGGTTGGTGGCCTGGAGGCCGTCGTATATGAGGGTGAGGATGGGGGCTCCCCCGTGGTCGGCGCGGATGCGGGGGAATGCGCCGGCCGCGGCGGTGCTGAGCATGCAGTGGATGGGCAGGACGTGGACGACGCCAGCCGCGCCCTTGCGAACGAAGTCCACGACCTTCGCGACCTGAGTGGTCACGGGCACATCGACCTCGGGGTGGAGATAAGGCTCGGCCAGCTCGAAGAGCTGTGCGATGGCGGGCTCGCGTCCGCAGGAGATGCGCTCGTCGAAGAGCGCTTCGAGCCGCTCGTACTCGCGGCGCTGGACGATGCCGCGGACCAGGGCGATCCCCGCGGCGAACAGCTCGCCCCTTCGGCGCAGGAGCTGCGGGTAGCGCCAGGCCTGGACCCTGAGGAAGTCGGTGAAGTATGGGCTCGGCCACACCTGGCCGCCGAGGGCCTCGATCTGGCGGATCACGCCGTTGTTGGCATAGGGGAGCGTGGCGACGTAGTGCTCGCCGGTCAGGCCGATGCACGGGCGCGGCTGCGAGCGGTCAATGGGGACGGCGTCGAGGGCATCGAGCGCCTCGACCACGGTGGCGTGGAACTCAGGCTGCCCGACGGCCGCGGCCACGCGGGCGACCCACGGCGCGTAGACCCTGTCGGCCCGCCCCGGCTCGGTCTCATATGGCCGCACGTCGAGGAGCTTGCAGAAGAGCAGATCGACGGCGACCAGGGCGTTCCAGAACCGCCGCTCGAAGAGGGGGCCGAGGACGCGGAAGCTGTCGGCCGCCTCCATCGACGTCCTCGGGGCGAAGAGCTCGACCTCCCCGAGCCCAGCCCTGTCGAGCACCCCTCGGAGCATGCGGGCGAACTGATTGACTTTGCAGGACTCGTCGTTGGTCGCGAGGAAGTAGGCCGAGTCGCCGGCGCGGAACCCGGGCATCTCGGGCATCCGCAGGGCGTCGCCGGCGAAGAAGATGAAGGGCAGGCAGGCGCGGGACATGGTGGCCTGGCGGCCCAGCTCCTCGGTCCGGCGGTCGGGCGGGGGGAGGAGCTCGGCGCGGACGCCGACAGAGTGGAAGGCGGCGCGGAGCGCGAGGTAGTGCTCGCTGGCGTTCGAGGTGTAGACCACGCGGCTGGTGGGCGCCCGCCTCGGGATGAGCACCTGGGCCGCCGCCACGCTCGGCGCCTCCTGCCGGGCGGGCGCCTGCTGGCGGCACTCGTGGAGAAATGCCTCGCAGCGGGTCACGAGGCCGGCGTCGGCGAAATGCTCGTCGAGCTCGAGGGTGAGGAACGGGCGGCCGGCGAACAGGTCTTCGAGGGTCGAAAGCAGCGCGGAGTCCGGCCCGCAGCCGAAGCTGGTGACCAGCAGTGGATGGAGCCGCGGATCCTCCCTGACGAGCTGCGCGGCGGCGACGAAGTCGCGCCCCGTCTTCCACACCATATCGTCCCACGCCGCGTCAAGCCCGACGTCGTCGAGCGGGAGGAAGTCGATGGGGATGGGGAGTGCGCCCCGCTGACGCAGCTTGCGGGCGACCTGGAGACTCAGCGCGCGGTCACACGTGCCGTAGGGCCTGCCGAGGACGACGACGGCGGTCACGCCAGGGTCCAGCTCTGCCAGGACCTCCCTGCCCCGCTCGCGTCGACGCTGCTCGAAGCGCCGCTGCGCCGACCGCGCGGCGCTCAACGCCCGGTCCGCCTCGGCGGCCGTGTGGCCAAGCTCCCTGGCAAGGTCGCCCATCGCCTTCCGCCAGTTGCTCTTGCGCCCGGCCGACGTGATGGCAGGGCTGAGGATCTCGAGCTCGGGGAACGCCGAGCGGACGAAGGACGCCGCGTTCTGGACGTAGGGGCAGATGTAGCTCTTGCGCTCGGTGTCCGGCTGCGGCAGCTCGACGACGGCGGGCAGGAACACGCGGCTCACGCCCTTCGCGACGAGGTCGAGCACGTGGCCGTAGACCGCCTTGACTGGGAGGCACGTCTCGACGACAACGTGCTCCATCCCCGCGTTGAGCAGATGGCGGTTCGTCGGGTCCGAGAGGACGACGCGGTAGCCGAGGCTCTGGAAGAAGGCGCACCACTCGGGGAACAGCTCGTGGAAGAGCAGCGCCCGGGGAATGCCGATGGCCGGTGCGTCGGGACTCGGGCCGTCGGACAGCCAGCCATCGAGC
The DNA here is from genome assembly GCA_964506385.1 of uncultured Planctomycetota bacterium. Classification (GTDB taxonomy): domain Bacteria; phylum Planctomycetota; class PUPC01; order DSUN01; family DSUN01; genus CAZDNN01. The sequence continues at coordinate 1,892 of CAZDNN010000335.1, read as the reverse complement.
AGCATGGCCTCCCGCTCGGCATAGAGGTCGGGCTCGACGAGCGGCCCCCTGCGGACATCGTGCTTGCCGCAGATGGAGCCGTAGCAGGAGCTCGTCTCGCCGTCGATGACGACCCGCTTGATATCGCAGCGGTTCGCGCAGCCCTCGCACCGCGTCGAATAGGTCCGATAGGTCCTGCCGGACAGATCGAAGCCACGGAATGCCGATTGCCGATTGCCGATTGCCGATTGCCGATTGTCCCTGGCGAGGAGTGCGGCGCCGATGGCGCCGGTGGCGCGGCTCCAGCGTGGGACGGTGATGGGCCGGCGGAGCAGGCTCTCGAAGGCGGCGACGACGCTCGGGTTGCAGGCCACGCCGCCCTGAAAGAGGATGCGCTCGCCAATCGGCTTGTGGCCGACGACCTTCTCGAGGTAGTTCCGCGCAATGGCGTAGGCGAGGCCGGCCACCAGGTCGGCCTGCGCCGAGCCCTGCTGCTGGTGGTGGATGAGGTCGGACTCCATGAACACGGTGCAGCGGGAGCCGAGGTCCACGGGCGCCTCCGCCTCGAAGGCCAGGCGGCTGAACTCCTCGTCGATACGGACGTCGAGCCGGCTGGCCTGCTCGGCGAGGAACGCGCCGGTCCCCGCCGCACACACCTTGTTCATCTCGAAGTCCACCACCGCCCCGTCACGAAGGCGGATGAACTTCGAGTCCTGCCCGCCGATCTCGAACACCGTGTCGGCCTCGGGGTCGATAGCCGTCGCGGCGCGTGCCTGCGCCGTGATCTCGTTGACTGCGACGTCGGAGCCCACGAAGTCGCCGATCAGGTACCGCCCGCTGCCGGTGACGCCGACCCCCGCGACCACTGGCGCCTCGGCGAAGGACTCGCCGAGCGCCTGGAGCCCATAGCGCACGGTCCCGATGGGGTCGCCCGCGGTGTAGAAGTAGAGCTCGGACTCGACCCGCCCCTCAGCGTCGATCAGCACCAGGTTCGTGCTCACCGAGCCGACGTCAATCCCCAGGAAGAGCGTGGCGCCCTTGTCGGCCGGGTCGGCTGACGCTGCCTCGGCCGGCTGGGCGGCCTGGCGCGGCTGGAGCCTCGGGAGGGACGCCCGGCGGGGGCTCGGCCGCTGGAGATGCGCGTCGAGGCAGGCGGCGAGGTCGCCCAGGTCCGCCCATGCGCCACGGCCGGCGCGCGCCATCAGGGCGGCGCCGATGGCGCCCATCAGGCTGTGGTGCTCGGGGACGATCAGCTCGCCAGGCCCGAGGCCCAGGAGGTCCTCGAAGGCCCTGGCGACCCCCTGATTCGCGGCCACCCCGCCCTGGAAGAGGACGGGCGGCGGGAGGCGCCGGCCGCGGCCGAGGTTGCTCAGGTAGTTGCGTGCCAGGGCGTAGCAGAGGCCCGCCAGGATGTCCTCGCGGGGGTAGCCCTCCTGCTGGAGATGGATCATGTCGCTCTTGGCGAAGACGCTGCACCGTCCGGCAATGGCCGGCGGGCGCTCCGAGCGCAGGGCGAGGGCGCCGAACTCCTCCTCGATGGCGACGCCCAGCCGCGCGGCCTGCTGGTCGAGGAACGAGCCGGTCCCCGCCGCACAGATCTCGTTCATCCCGTGGTCGCTGATGACCGGGCTGCCGTCCGCCGCGCGGCCGGCGAGCAGGATCAGCTTCGAGTCCTGACCGCCGATCTCGATGACGGTGCGGGCCTCGGGATGGGCGTGGACCGCGCCCCAGGCGTGGGCCACGATCTCGTTCTCCACGGGCAGGCCCAGCACGTCCGCCAGCAGTGGCCGCCCGCTCCCCGTCCCGCACACCACCGCCTCCGGCACCCTCACGGCCAGCGTCCGTAGCACCTCGAGCAGTCGCTGAAGCGGCTGGCCGCAGGTGCGCTCGTAGATGCCCTCGACCACGAGGCC
>CAZDNN010000334.1:0-7315 GCA_964506385.1 uncultured Planctomycetota bacterium | reverse complement strand
TGATGCACTGGACCATGGTGGCGGGGTAGCCTGCGACCTTGCCGAAGTGCCTTGACGTGGCGCTGTAGGCCATGTAGAAGCGGCCATCCCTGTGGACCACCGACGGGTCGCCCACATGCCAGGCCTCGTACCACCGCTCGCTCGCGTGGAGCACGGGTGCCCACTTCGCTGGCGTCATCGTCGCGTCCCACGCCCCGTCCTTGGCGTAGACCTCCCAGTTTCGCAGGTCCTTCGACCTTGCGTGGAAGATGGCATCGCAGCCGGGGATGCCCGGGTTGCCGTGCCCCGCCGCCCATCCGAAGAACCACATCCTGAAGCGATGCTCGCCGCCCGTCTCGACGACGCAGGGGTTGTACATGTTGTCGAAGCGTGTCAGCAGCGGCCGCGGGTCGCGCTGCCACTGGGCGGCGGCGAGGTGGGTGGAAAGAAGCACTGCGAAGGCGAGAAGGCTGGCCCTGGGCACCGGTCCTCGCATGATACGCTACTTGACGATGGTCGATGGGATGTTCGGGCTCTCGGGGTTGACGATGATCGTCTCTCCAGAGGGGGAAATGACCACGTCCATGTCCTCCAACGGGATGGCGCCCATGAGCACCGTTTCACCGAGGACGAGAGCGCCGGTGAAGCAGGTACGATTCTCGAAGTGGATCTGGATGGGGCCGACGTGCGGCACCGTACAATGCCTGCCATCGGCCACGGTCACTTCCCGCTTCTCGATCTCCTCGAGTTGGAGCTGCAAGGCGACGTGCTCAGGGATGCAGAGCATCACCGCTCCCGTGTCTACCATCGCCTTCACGGTGAGGGGCCGCAGGTCGGGCTTCTTCGGATTCGACAGTTGGATGTTGGCATAGACAAGGCCCATGGCTAGCCTCCATTGCACTGTTGCCAAGTCTAGCGCCGCCGCGCGTGGCTTTCAAGGACAGGTGGCGCATTCCTCATTGCCTGCTCGGCACCGGCGCCAGACCCGCGGCCCAGGCGGTGCCGCGGCGGTAGAGCTCGCGCATGCCAGCGGCCTGGAAGGCGCGGAGGTCGTGGCCAAGGACGCAGTGGAACACCCGGCCCTTGCCGTAGGTGAGCACGAAGGCCATGGGATAGTCCTTCTTGTCCACCTTCGACGTGGCCTTGGCCAGGATGGTGATGGGCGTCTTGCCGTCGAGGCAGGTGTAGAGCTCGTCGAAGGTCTCGAAGGGCTTCATGCCCTCGGTTATGGGGTGCTTGACGTCGGTCATCTCGACGCGGAAGGTGCCGCGGGGGTCGTGGCCGCGCAGCTTGGGGTTCCACACGCGGCCGGCGATCTTGACGAACTCGGGCCACTTCTGGAAGGCTCCGCAGGCGAAGTGGACGAGCACGAGGCCGCCGCCGTCGGCGACGAACTTCTGGAAGGTCGCCAGCGCCTCGGCCGGCGGGTCGGGCTTCTTCCAGTTCATGTAGTTGAGCACGCAGACCTTGTAGTTGCGGAGCTTCGCCACCTGCGCCAGCGTGGCATCCTCCAGGATATCCACGTCCAGCCGCGGGTCCTTCATCAGCAGGTCGGCAAGAGCGGGCGCCGTCTGCCGCCAGGGATGGCCGGGGTACTCGATGCCTGTGAGCACGACGACGGGGGTGCCGCCCTTGGGGCGTGGTGCGGGAGGGTCGGGCATCTTGGCCTCGCTTTCGGCGTCGCTCTCCCAGAGCCAGAGCTCGCTGACGACGCAGTTGGGGGTGGCCTCGTTGCGGAAGACGATGCGCGCGGCGCCCCGGACGGTGAGCTCGCGGGGGAGGGGAAGAGTCTTCTCGGCGGGCGCCTGGCCGCCCGTTCCCGACGGCAGCCTGGTCTTGCCGAGGAGCTGCACCAGGCGGCCGCCATTGGGCGCGGCCCACACGCTCTGGGCGCGGGTGGCGTGGTCGTAGTCCCACCACGAGAAGCCGAGCTGGTAGGTCTTCCTTGGGTTGAGGCCGCTGGCCTCGAAGGCGACGTCGCCGCCGGTGTAGAAGATGGTGGTGTAGCGGAGCTGCCTGGCGGTGGCGGGGCCGCCGGCCCAGACGTATGCCTGGCCGTCGAGGAGCTTGAGGGTCGGGCCGCCCTTCGCTCCGTCGATGGCGTCGGGGCCGCAGTCGAGGTAGGCGGCGAGGTGGTAGCCCTTGGGGGCCTTGGCGGCGAGCTCCTTCTTGTAGCCTTCGCTGCGCTTCTTGTCGGCGCGGAGGGCCGCGCTTTGCTGGCCGGGCGCGGCGGGCTTCTTGAGCGATTCCTCGTAGAGGGCCTTGGCCTGCTTGACGACGTCGGGGCTCTTGCTGGTCGCCGCGAGCCGCTGCATCGGCTGCTGGACAGCCTTGCGGTCGCTCGCGAGGAGTGCCTTGGCGATCTTGAGCATCGCCACCTCGGCTTCGGCGCGGACCTCAGGGTCGGCGAGGAACTGGGCGGCGACCTGGAGCGCGGTGCCGTCGGCGATGTCCCCGAGGGTGCCGAGGAGCATGCGCTTGGCGTCGGTAGTGGTGGCGACGGGGCGCACCTGCTCGAGCATCTTGAGGCGCTGCCCCTTCCCGGCCTCGGAGGCCAGGCGCAGGTATCCGCGCAGCGCCAGCACCCGATGGGTCGGCTTCGCCGCGTCCCTGGCCAGCTTGAGCAGGTCGGGCGCGGGCGAGGCATCGGGCCAGCCGGCCAGCGCGCGGACCGCGGCGGTCTGCACGTCGGCATCCTGATAGGGCAAGTGCGCCCGGACGGCCTTCAGCGCATCGGCGCCGCCGAAGCCGCCGAGGATGCGCAGGAGGGTAGGCTTCGTCTTCGCAGGCCCCGCCTTGAGAGCGCTCAGGAGCGGGCCAACGCGCACCGCAGGGTCCGCAAGCCGGTCGGCGACGGCCACGAGCGCGCGCTCGGCGGCGCGGGCGTCGCCTTGGGTGGGTGCCGCGAGGAGGAGCTCGACGAGCTTGGGATAGCAGGCAGCGTCGCCGACGGCGGCGAGCGCGCCGAACGCGGCGGAACGGACGCCCTCGTCGGGGTCAGTCGCGGCCTTCAGGAGGGTCGGATTGGCGGCGGCGATGCGGCGCGCGCCGATGGCTCGGAGAAGCTCCGCGCGGAGGGCCGGCTCGCCCTGCGCTGCCAGGGCGATGATGCGCCGATCGACCGCGTCGCCCGGCAGTCGCTGGAGGCTATTGCGGGCGGCAGCCTGGACGGCACCCTCGGCAGCGGCCGCCAGGCCAGCGAGCAGATCGACCGTCGCGGCGTCGCCGAGCGTGGCCAGGGCGCGGACGGCGGCGAGGCGCACCGTCTCGTCCTCGGCGCTGGCAAGCCTCTGCACGGCCGGTGCCGCGGCGCGGTCGCCGCGCTGGGCGAGGACGTCGATGATAAGCGCTTGGCGGCCCGCGTCGGCGTTCGGTAGCTGTCGCGCAAGGGCCGTCGTGATGGCGCCCCCGGGCAGTTCGATAGTCACCTGGAGTCCCTGGGCTCGGACCATGGTGTCGTCGGCCTCGAGGATGAGAGGGATGGCGGCGGACGGGTCCACCCTCGCGAGACCGACGATGGCGCCCAGCCGCCAGCGGACAGGCGGGTTGGAGGCGAGGATACGGCGGTAGAGGGCTGTGGCGAGCTTCGGGTTGGACGCCGCGAGGCGCTGGGCGCACATCAACTGGGCGTCGCGGAGGCGGGTGAGCAACGCGCCCCTGGCCTCGGCCTTCAGCAAAGCCGAGGCGGCATCTTCCGTGGCGATCTTACCGAGAGCCTCCATCGCCGCGGCAGCCAGCGCCGCATCCTGGCTCGCGACGTGCCCGGCGATGGCCCCGACAGACTGCGCGTCGCATCGCACGCCCAGCGAGTTGACTGCGCCGACGAGCGCGAGGCCCTCAAGCGTGCCGAGAGCGTTACGAAGAGCCTGGAGCGAGGCGTCGCCTGGGATGCCCTCGAGGGCCCGGCGGGCCATGTCCACCGTCTTGGGGCCGTCGAGCATCTTGACGAGGGTGGGGACGTGGGCGTCGTTGCCGACGACGTAGAGCTGCTGGCAGATGAACTCCCTGGCCGCGAGGGTCGTCTTGGCGTCCGCGAGCATGTCGCCCAGGCGCTTGGCCACCTGGGCCTTGGCCTGTGGGTCGCCGGCGGCCCTCGCGATGTGGAGCTCGAGGAAGGCGAGCGGCGCGCGCGGCTGGCCATGCTCCCAGGCCGGCAGCAGCTTGAAGGCCGCCTCGGGCGTCAAGTCGCCCGCGACGGCGGCAGACGACGGCAGCGCGATGGTCAGGACGACGGCCCAGGCTCGGACGTGTCTCATCGTGTCTTCTCCGATCAATCGCAAATCGGCAATGGCAAATCGCAAATCACAACACCCACGGGCTGCGCATCGGCCGACTCAGGAAGCGGTTGGCGTCGTCGTCATCGACGAAGCGCTGGGTCTCCCAGTCCCAGGTCAGCTTGCGGCCCGTGCGGCTCGCGATGTCGCCGATGATGGTCAGCACGGTGGCCGAGTGGCCCTGCTCGACGACGGCGACGGGGTCGCGACGGCTGCGGATGCACTCGATGAAGTTGCCATGGTGGTTGTTCGACTCGTAGAGCCGCTCGTCGTCGGGCTTGAGCTTCACCTTCAGCAGCGAGGGCGGGTCGGAGCGGATGCCGCCGCGGTTGACGTGCACCCAGCCCTTTTCGCCAATGAAGCGGCAGCCCTGTGGATGGACGCGGTTGTGGGTGAAGCTGAAGTGGAGGCCGTCGGGGGTGCGGTAATGGATGTGCCAGCCGATCGAGGTGTTGGCGATGCCGTCGGTCGGGAAGGTGGCCGTGCCTTCGATCTCGAGTGGCTTCGTCCGCAGGCTGGGGCAGCCCCACTGGGCGATATCGACGTGGTGGACGCCCCAGGAGCCGATCCAGCCGATGCAGTAGTCGTAGATGAAATACCAGTTGTACGAGCACTTGAGCCTGTTGTAGGGCGTCCAGGGCGCGGGGCCGAGCCACATCTCGTAGTCGATGTCGGGCGGCGGCTTCTCGGGCGGGACGTTGGGCAGCGCGCGGCCGCCGGGCACCCCGACCTCGACCTTCCTGATCTTCCCCAGGTAGCCGTTGCGGGCCAGCTCGCAGGCGAAGCGGAAGTTGCGGCTCGACCGCTGCTGCGTGCCGAGCTGGAACACACGGCCGTGGCGACGCACCGCAGCGACAACGGCCTGTCCCTCGGCGACGGTCAGGGTCATCGCCTTCTCGCAGTAGACGTCTTTGCCCGACCGCATCGCCCAGACGCTGTGGTGGGGGTGCCAGAACTCGGGCGAGGCGATGACCACAGCATCGATGTCATCGCGCGCCACCAGCTCGCGGAAGTCGGCGTAGTCGGCGCAGCCCTTGTACGCGCCCTTCCCCGCTCGGGCGCCCTCTACGCGCTCGGCATGGGCCTTGGCCTTCTGCCGCTTGCTCTTGAACGGGTCGCACACCGCGACCACCTGGGTGTCGTGGATGTTCGAGAACGCCCCCACGTGGCCGCTGCCGCGCCCGCCGGTGCCGATCGCGCCGATGGTGATGCGATCGTTCGCCCCGAAGGCCGAGGCGGGGACGAGGCAGGGCGCGGCCAGCGCCGCAGCGGTGCCGGCCAGGAAGCGACGGCGCGTGAGGGCGGTCATCGTGGGGGGCGCTCCAGCCATACGAAGCTCCTTGCGAAGAGGCATCCCGAGCGTGCCGCCGCGCGCGGGCGGCCCCGTCTTGGTACACGAATCTGGGCAGCAATGCAAACGCCGCGGCAGCCCCACTTGCATCCGCAGGCGATTGCTGTTCAATGGGTGGCCGGAGCGGCAATGCAGAACCGGGTCTCTGGCACAGGAGGACGGGCGATGACGATGTGGCGACGAGCGGCCGTGGCCGCCGCCCTGGCGTGTCTGGTCGCGGGCGTTTCGTGCGAGACGACGCAGCCGGCGGGGCCGGGCGCCGAGGGTGCGAAGGGCCTGCGTGTCGAGAAGCAGCCCTACGGCAAGCTGCCCGACGGACGCGAGGTGGACCTCTACACGCTGACCAACGCGGCCGGCATGCGCGTCAAGCTCATCACCTTCGGCGCACTCACCGTCGGTGTCGAGGTGCCCGACCGCGACGGGAAGCTCACCGACGTGACCCTCGGCTACCCCACCCTGGAGGGCTGGCTGGACAACCCCAACTACTTCGGCGCGACCGTCGGCCGCTATGCCAACCGCATCGCCAAGGGCAACTTCTCTCTCGACGGCTCCACCTACACCCTCGCCACCAACAACGGCGAGAATCACCTCCACGGCGGCATCAAGGGCTTCCACAAGGTGCTATGGGACGCCCAGCCCGTCGAGACCGACGACGCCGTCGGCGTTCGTTTCACATACCTCAGCAAGGATGGCGAGGAGGGCTACCCAGGCAACCTGAAGGTGGCCGCACTCTACAGCCTGACCAGGGACAACGAGTTCAAGGCCGAGTTCTCCGCAACCACCGACAAGCCGACTATCGTCAACCTCGCCCACCACAGCTACTGGAACCTGGCCGGCCCCGCCGCGGGCGACATCCTCGACCACGTGCTCACGATCAATGCCGACCGCTACACGCCGGTGGACGCCGGCCTCATCCCCACGGGCGAGCTGGCGGCCGTGAAAGGCACGCCGCTGGACTTCACGACGCCGACGCCCATCGGCAAGCGCATCGGCCAGCTCGATGGCGGCTACGACCACAACTTCGTCCTCAACCAAGGCGACGAGGCGCTGACCCTCGCCGCCCGCGTCGCCGACCCCAAGAGCGGCCGCGTGATGGAGATCCACACCGACCAGCCCGGGATGCAGTTCTACTCGGGCAACTTCCTCGACGGCTCGGTCACCGGCAAGGGCGGCGTCGTCTACGGCAAGCACTTCGGTCTCTGTCTGGAAACCCAGCATTTCCCCGACTCGCCCAACAAGCCGAACTTCCCGACCGTTGTCCTGCGGCCAGGCGAGACATATCGCCACACGATGGTCCACAAGTTCACGACGCAGTGACGCAGGGCAGGCCCCAGTAGTGGCCCGTTTTCCTTGGCAGCCCTCGACTTGGGTTACAACAAATTACATCTAGCCGCTGGATTCGCTGGATTTCCCGGAGGCTGGAGTCTATGATGAGAGAGGCTGTAGTGCGCAGTCATAGTGTGTACTTACGTCGTCGCACGTGCCGATGCCGAACCCTTTTTGGAGGGCGCGTCATGCGTGCCCGCAGGTGCCGCCTCCCGGTGGTCGTGGTTGTGTTGTGTTTGGTGGCCTTCGCGGCCGAGCAGGTGGCCTTCGCCGACTGGGAGCCGCCGCCGCCGCCCAAGCCTTCCCGCATCAGCGCCTCCGAGGGGTTCGCCCCACTGCCATTGCCCGTGACCCCGCTGCGGCGGACCGAGAAGAAGCGGCCGCC
>CAZDNN010000333.1:0-7326 GCA_964506385.1 uncultured Planctomycetota bacterium | reverse complement strand
CGCCGCCCTTGCTCGTGATCTCGATAGCGCCCTTCGTCACGTCCACGTACCACGGGCCGAGGCGCTGCCACTCGCCCGCGGTGCCGGTGTAGACGCCGCCGGCGACCTCCTTGCCGTTGAGCGAGATGTGGATCGTCTCGGGGCTCGTCTCCTCCCACACGTAGGCATACACCGCGTACTTGCCCTGCGGCACGTTCGTGACGCGGAGCCGGGCCGCGCGGTCCCAGCGGAAGGCGTGGATCATCGCCGTGCGGGCCTCGTCGGCCGGCGGGATGAGCTGCACGCGGGTGTTGACCAGCTTGCGGTCCGTGCAGGCGAAGTCCCTTGCGTCGTCGCCCTCCCACTGCTGGCCGTCCACGGTGACGGCCTTCCCGCCGACGTTGATGCCGCGGTAGAAGGCCCATGGCCCCGTCTCCTTCGGCGGCCCGGGCAGCCTGGTGACCGGCTTGGTCCTGTCCGGAGCCTCGCCGCTGACCTGGATGATGGCGCGGCGGTAGGCCGTGAGCGGCGGCTTCCCGTCGTCGGTCACCTCGAGGATGATGTGAAGCTGCTTGCCCTGCGCATCGCCTGGCACGGCGATGGCGGCCTGCTCGGCGTCAGCGCCGCGGATGGCGAGCTGCCCCCTGTAGCGGCTCGGCTCGCGGTAGAGCCACCAGCGGAAGGCGAGCTTGCCGCCGTCGGGGTCCGACGAGCCCTGGGCGTTGAGCTTCACCTCACCGCCCGGGTCCGCTGCGATCTCGATCACCTTGCGCGTTCGGTCTCCGTTGAGCACCACGACGGGCTCGTGGTTGGCCTGGTCGAAGGGCCTCACGCACCAGTCCATCCTGGCCTCGAAGGCGTTCTGGTAGGCCGTGCGCCAGCGCGCGATGGCGGCGTTGGGCTCACGGCGGCCGCCCCAGGAATCGGCGGCCATGATGTACTCCCTGCCCTTGCCCGAGGGGCGGAAGCGGCCGCCCCAGTTGCCCCATTCGGGGTGCTCGGGATCGCTCAGCCCGTCGGGCAGGACGTAGAAGAACGACGGCGTGTCGCCCTCCTTCACGCCCACCTTGCCCGCTGCTTTCGGTGGATATACGGGGCCGAGCGGGCCGTGGCCTTCGAGGACGTTGCGCTCGAGCCACGCGGGCGAGACGATCGCCTGGTCGTAGCCCTTCCAGATGCCGCGGAAGCAGTAGGAGAAGATCCAGAAGACGTCAGGGTGGTTCTGCTTCACCCAGCCCGCCGTGCGGTCCTGATCGGCGATGGAGTGGACGCGGATCTTCTTCTTGAAGGCGGCGAGTTGCTCCTTCGAGCGGGTCCGCGAGACCTTCCAGATGGCCTGCGCCAGCTCGCGGGGCCCGCCCCAGATGGTGAACCACACGGGCCGCGGGTCCGGCCTGTCGAGCACCTGGATGATCCACTCGCTCGCCTCGGAATCCATCCCCTGCCCGACCTTGTGCGGGTCGCCGTTGTGGCCGTCCTTGACGAGGGCCAGAAGCTGCTCGGCGGAGGGGTAGTCGCTGCGATGCTTCCGCAGGTTGGCGACCACCTTGCCATATGCCTCGATGCGCTCGCGGATGAGGTCGGGCCGCGTCCGCTTGTCGTGGCCGTGTCCGAAGCCGGTGGTGAAGCCTTCAGTCTCGAAGTCGCAGGTGTAGAGCAGATAGCGCACCATCGACTGCATGTCGTCGGGATCGCCGCCAATATCGGTCATCACCACCACGCGGTGCTTGGCGCTGGCGGGGACCGACAACGCCCCGGCGGTGGCCGCCGTTGCGCCGGCGGCCAGACAGAGTGCGGCCCATCGCACCGGTCCTGTGCTCATCTCACGCTCCTACTGCTGGTCGGGCTGGTAGCCTGGCTGGCCGCGCACGGGCCACTCGTCGGTGCGGAAGGGCGAGGCGGGGAGGCCCGCCTTGTTGTAGAGGCTGCATTTCGGGTCGTTCGCCCACCCGTAGCGCACGGCTAGGGGCTCCATGACTTCGGGCGACGTGACGATCACGGTCTCGCCCTCGATGACCGCCTGCGCGGGGACGAACTTGCGGTCGGCGCCGGCGATGGTGAACCCGGTGAGCTTGCCGCCCTTGGCGACGAGCCCCTCGCCCACATGCTTGAAGCGGAGACAGAGGTTCCCGCCCTTGGCTGCCATCGATTCGAAGAGCGGCCCCGAGTGGATGAGCGTCTCGCCGTAGGCCACGGCGCGAGCGGCGAGGGCGAGGCGGGCGCCGACGGCCTGCTTGTTCTTCGGGTGGATGTTCCCCGAGTCCCCCACATCGATGGCCACGGCCATCCCCGTGCCTGGCACGGCGAGCACCTTCGCCATGGATTCGCGCATGATGGCCCAGTCGTCGTCCACGCCTCGGTGATGGCCGCGCCAGTTGGGGAGCTGCACGTAGAGGAAGGGGAGGTCGTCCCGTCCCCACGCCTTCCGCCAGCCACCGATGAGCGCGGGCAGGAGCTTGCGGTAGAGCCATTGGGTCCCCATCCGGCAGTTGCGCTCGCCCTGGTACCAGAGGGCGCCGCGGAGGGCGTAGGGCACGAGCGGGGCGATCATCCCGTTGTGGAGCGTGCCAAAGGGCAGGATCTTGCTGCCAGGGTTGCTGGCGCCGACGGTCCTCCTCCACTCGTCCAGAGCGGTCTTGAAGACGGGATCCTCCAGCGCGGAGGCGGGTGTCCAGTTCTCGATGGGGGTGCCGCCGACCGAAGCGTTGATGAGGCCGACGGGCACCCTGAGATGCTTGTGCACGTCGCTCACGGTGAGGGTGTTCGTGGCCGTCACGGTCATCTGGTGGGGGCCGCCTGCCTTCAGGGCGTCGAGCTTCACCATCCAGCGTCCCTGGGCGTCGGCCGTGGCCGTCTTCGTCTGCCCCGGGATCTTCACTGTGACCTTCTCGCCGGCCTCGGCCCAGCCCCAGATCGGCACGGCCACTGCGCGCTGGAGCACCATGTGGTCGCTGAGGATCGCCGGCAGCCTCACGTCGGCGCGCACCGGCACCGCGAGGCCGACCAGCAGCACGGCGACCCACCGGAGCACTCGCATCGTCATCCCCAAGTCCTTTCGTCGCAGGGGGCGGAAGCCCACAGGACCGTGCTGAGTGTCGAGGACCCTACCCTGGCAGCCCGTGGCAGAAGTCCGTTCGGACTGCGTGCGGGTCTTCGGGCCGATCTCCGCGTTGCGAGATCTCGACGAATCCACCGATTCGCCTGCGATCTCGCGCCTTGACCTCGGCCCGAATCCCTCGCACTCGTCTGCGAAGGACTTCTGCCACGGACTGCTAGCCGTCGCGCCGCCAGGTGTCAACCTCCCCGCACGGCGCCTCGCGGCTCGCGGGCGACCTCCAGGAGCGCCTCGATGTTGGCGACCGGCACGTCGCCCTGGATGGACTGGGCTGGCGAGAGAATGTACCCGCCGTCGGCGCTCATCAGGTCGCGGACGCGGCGTGCCTCGGCCCGGACCTCGTGGGGCGTGCCGAAGGGCAGTGTCTGCTGGGTGCTGAGGGCGCCCCAGAAGGTCAGGCGGCCGCCGCCAGTCCTCGCCGAGGTTGTGCCAGCCCCACCACGGCACGGCGATGTTCTGGACGTCGTTGTCCACCCAGGCGCCGACGTCGTCGATGCCGAGCTCGGCCCGGACGCGCTCGGCGGCCTCGCGGGTGAGGTCGATTGCGTAGGGGACGTGGTCGGCCTCGCGGAGCGTGTCGCTGGCCACGGCGACGTTCGCCTGGACGTCGCCGCCGCAACACCGCCCTTGGAATGCGGCGATTCTCATCGTCTGCGCTCCTGCTTGTGTCGTGGGGTCAGCCGTCGGCCTCGAGGAGGGCGGCGAGGTCGCTCTTGGTGTTGACGTTGGTGAACGGGCGGGTGGAGAGGCCGTCGGCCTGAATGTCCCAGAAGCGGACGCGGACGGCGGCGAAGAAGCTGCGGATGCGGTAGTCGCGTCGGGAGAGCTGCTCGCGCGCGGCGGGAAGGCAAGCCACGGCGTAGGCGGCGTGGAGCGGCTCCCAGTAGCCGTCCCAGCGGGGCACGACGGCGTCGGCATGGCCCTCGCGGACGAGGGCGAGCTGGCGGCGGATGACGCCGGCGTCGAGCCAGGGCATGTCACAGGCGGCGAAGAAGCCGACAGGGCGGCTCATCGCCTCGAGCCCCGTGCAGATGCCGCCGAGGGGGCCCACGCCGGGCACGGCGTCGGGCAGCGCCTCGGTGACGGCGGGATGGGCCGGCGCCGCCTCGGGGCGGCCGACGACGAGGACCTCGTCGAAGAGGGCCCCGAGGGTGTCGAGGACGCGCTCGATGAGCGAGCGCCCGCCGACGCGCTCGCGCGTCTTGTCGCGGCCGAAGCGCACGCTCTCCCCGCCGTTGAGCACGATGCCCGACACGTTCGCGCGAATCCAGCCGTCGAGGCCCATCGCCCAGTCTCCATCGGCAGGGGGCTCGGCACCCGCCCGAGCCCCGAGCGCATTCTAGCACGGTGCCCGCCATTTGCAAAGTCGGCCAGCCGGCCTATCATAGCCCCAGCCCGAACGCGGCAGAGCCCGACTCCCTCTCCCCGCGGGCTGAGCCTTGCCCAGGTGTTCGAGGGAGCCCATCGAGAGCGGGCCCCTGCGCTGGCTCGACACCTTCCTGAAGCTCTGAGAGGACGGAACGACGGGTGCACACGACACTGTCGCTTGCGCGCTGGCACAGCGTCCACTACCGCGGCAACCGCGTCATGGGCTATCGCCACCGCCAGACCGCCTACTCGGTCTACGACCCCGACGCGCGCTCGTGGTCGCAGTGGCGGACGCTGGAGATGCCCGACAACCGCAAGTTCTACAATGCCGGCGCAGGGAGCGTGCAGCGCGTCGATCTGCCCGACGGCGACATCCTGCTGCCCATCTACTTCAAGGGCGACAGCAGGACCGAGCGCTGCTACTCGGCGACCGTGCTCCGCTGTCGGTTCGACGGGACAAAGCTGCACTACGTCGAGCACGGCACGGAGCTCGAGCTGTCGGTGCCGCGCGGCCTGTGCGAGCCGTCGCTCACGCGTTCCCAGGGCCGCTACTATCTCACCCTGCGCAACGACCAGGCCGGCTACGTCACCAGCGGCGCGGACGGCCTGCACTTCGACCAGCCCGTCCAGTGGCGCTTCGACGACGGGAAGCTGCTCGGGAACTACAACACCCAGCAGCACTGGGTCACCCACCCCGACGGTCTCTTCCTGGTCTACACGCGACGGGGCGCGAACAACGACCACGTGTTCCGCCACCGCGCGCCGCTGTTCGTCGCCCAGGTGGACCCCGAGCGGCTGTGCGTCCTCCGCGCCACCGAGCGGGTGCTCGTCCCCGAGCGCGGCGCCCGCCTGGGCAACTTTGGCGTCTGCGAGGTCAGCAACCGCGAGACCTGGGTCACCGTCACCGAGTGGATGCAGCCCCCAGGCTGCGAGAAGCACGGCTCCGACAACAGCGTCTACGTCGCCAGGATTCTCTGGGAGTAGCTGGTTGCAGACGGCGTGGGTGGCAGGCCCGAGCTCGTTTGGGCGTGGCCAGGTGGCAGGATCCGGCGAACGCAGGGCTCTGAGAGGCGGTCCTGCGTTGACAGCAGCTTGCCGACATGCGAGCATTGGGGGCAGCAGTTCCATCGGGCAGGCGGTCTTCCGACCAGGGGTGGCTATTCAGCCGGCTGAAGTGCCGCCGAGCCGCCGCAGGGCATTCGCGAGAGGAGTTCGACCGAATGAGCCACCGTCACATCCCCGCCGCAAGCTGGATTGTGCCCGCCGCGCTGCTGGCGCTGCTGTGCGCGAGCGGCTGCACGTGGGTGAGGGAGACGCCCATGGCACTGCCCGTCGGCCCGTCGATCTTCTACGTCTCGCCCGACGGCGACGACACCTGGTCGGGGCGCCTGCCCGCGCCGAGGGGAGCAGGCCGCGACGGCCCCTTCCGGACCCTCGGGCGCGCGCGCGCCGCCATCCGCGCGCTCAAGGCTGAGCGCCGGGGGAAGCTGGCCGAGCCGGTGACCGTGTTCCTCCGCGGCGGGATGCACCACCTCGCCGAGCCCTTCGAGCTGCGGCCCGACGACTCGGGCACCGCCGAGTGCCCCGTCACCTATGCCGCGTGCCCTGGCGAGACGCCCGTCCTCAGCGGCGGCGCCATCGTCACCGGCTGGCGCGAGCGCACCCAGGGCGTCTTCTCGACCACCCTGGCGCGGGTGAGGGCCGGGCAGTGGGCCTTCCGCCAGCTCTTCATCAAGCGGCCCGACGCCGACTACTTCGAGCGGCGCTATCGCCCGAGCGTGGGGCCCTTCATCATCGCCGGGCTCACCGACTCGCCCGTCCACAAGACGACCATGCGACACCGCCAGAGCCAGAAGGACTTCATCTTCCGGCCCGGCGACATCCACCCTCGCTGGGAGAATCGCGGCGACATCGAGGTGGTGGCGCTGCACGACTGGAGCGCCTCGCGCCTGCGCATTGCGGACGTGGATGCGAAGAAGCACGTCGTCACCTTCACCGGCTGGCCGGTCTACCGCATCGGCCACTGGTACGAGAAGGGGCGGAACCCCTACTACGTGGAGAACGTGCGGGAAGCGTTCGATGAGCCCGGCGAGTGGTACCTCGACCGCCCGACAGGCACGCTGAGCTACCGCCCGCGCCCGGGCGAGACGATGGAGGATCTGACCGTGGTCGCGCCGCAGACAGGGCAGCTCCTCCACCTTCGAGGCGACGCGCCAAGCATAGGCAAGGAGGACGAGTCGGACCTCCGCTTCCGCACCGCCGAACCGCGCTACGTCGAGCACGTCCACTTTCGCGGCATCACCTTCGCCCACACCTACTGGCCGCTGCCCGAGGAGGGCTACAGCTCGGGACAGGGGATGATCGGCCTGCCGGCGGCGGTGCGCGCGGAGTTCGCGCGCCGCTGCCGCTTCGAGCGCTGCACCCTCGCCCACCTGGCGACCTACGCCATCCGCCTCGGCGAGGGCTGCCAGGAGAATGCCGTCGTCGGATGCCGCATGTTCGACCTCGGTGCCGGCGGCGTGCTCATCGGCGTCACGAACCGCAAGACCGAGCCGCCCATGCTGCCTTCGGGCAACCGCGTCGAGAACTGCATCATCTCCGACGGTGGCCTCGTCCACTTCTCCCCACACGGCATCTGGATCGGCATCGCACAGAAGACGACGATCCGCCACAACGTGGTCCGCTGCTTCCCGTACTCGAACATCTCGTCGGGCTGGTGCTGGGACGACAAGCCGAGCGCGGCGGGCAACACGGTCATCGAGAACAACCATATCCACGACGCGATGATGCTGCTGGCCGACGGCGGCGCCATCTACAGCCTCGGCTGGCAGCCGGGCAGCGTCATCCGGGGCAATCACATCCAC
>CAZDNN010000332.1:0-7329 GCA_964506385.1 uncultured Planctomycetota bacterium | reverse complement strand
CCTGCGCACCGGCTTCGAGGCTGCCACCGGCGACGTCGTGCTCGTGCAGGATGCCGACCTGGAGTACGACCCTGCGGACTACCCGGCGCTCCTCGCACCCATCGTCAATGACCTGGCGGACGCGGTCATCGGCTCCCGCTTCCTCGGCGGCCCCCACCGCGTGCTCTACTTTTGGCACTACGTCGGCAACCGCATGCTGACCACCCTGTCGAACGTGCTGACAAACCTGAACCTGACGGACATGGAGTGCTGCTACAAGGTCTTCCGCGCCGACGTGCTGCGGCGTCTGTCGCTGCGGAGCGAGCGGTTCGGCATCGAGCCCGAGCTGGTGGCCCGCGTGGCGCAGCTCGGCTGCCGCATCTACGAGGTGCCGGTGAGCTACCACGGCCGCGACTACGCCCACGGCAAGAAGATCACGTGGAAGGACGGACTCGCCGCCGTCTGGCACATCCTGCGCTTCACGCTCTTCTCCCGGCGCCCGGCCCCGCTGGACCATGAGGGGGAGCGGGGATGAGCGCCATCGTGATGCTGCTCGACAACGCGTTCCGCCCCGACCCGCGGGTGGCGAACGAGGCGCGCGCCCTGGCCGAGGCCGGCCACGGTGTGACGATCCTCGCCTGGGACCGCGAGGGCGGCGCGCGGCCCTGCGAGCGCTGGCACGGCGTCTGCGTCCGGCGCCTCGGCCCCCGCAGCCGCCACGGGCTGGGCTCGGCCCAGATGGTGTTCCTCGCCGTCTTCTGGTGGCATGTCTTCTGGTGGGCCGTGGGCCGCGAGGTCGATGCGATCCACTGCCACGACTTCGACACCCTGCCGTTGGGCTGGGCCCTGGCGGCCCTCAAGCGCTGCCGCCTGGTCTACGACGCCCACGAGAGCTACGCCGACATGCTCGGCGCCAACGTCGCCCCCTGGATCAAGCGGGCCGTCGCCTGCGTCGAGCGCCTGCTGTGCCGCCGCGCGGACGCGGTCCTCACCGTAGGGAGCCTGCTCGCGGACGAGCTGGCGCGGCGCGGCGCCCGACACACGTGGGTCGTGGGCAACTGGAAGCGCCTCGATGCCTTCGCGATCGCGCCGGAGCTGGCGGCGTCGCGCCGCCACGAGCTCGGGCTCAACGGCTCGGCCGGCACACGGCTGCTGGTGCTCTACATCGGGTGGCTGAACGCCGATCGCGGGATCGGGCCGCTACTCGACGCCGTCGCCGCGACGGAGGGCGTGGCCCTGCTCGTCGGGGGCGACGGCCCGTCGGCGCCCGCCGTGCGCGAGGCAGCCGAGCGCTGTGACCGCATCCGCTACCTCGGCTTCGTCGAGCCCGGGGCGATCCCCCTCTACACGGCGATGGCCGACGTCGTCTACTACGGCCTCGACGCGGCGAACGCCAACGCGCGCTACAGCGCGCCGAACAAGCTCTTCGAGGCCCTGGCGGCGGGCCGCGCCGTCGTGTGCAACGATATCGGCGAGATCGGTCGGATCGTCCGCGAGGAGGGCTGCGGCCTCGCCGTCGAGGCGCTGAGCCGCGACACCCTCGCCGACGCGCTCGGCGAGTTGAGCCGCCCGGAGCGCCTCGCCGACTGCCAGGCCCGCGCCCGCGAGGCCGGCCGCGAGCGCTACAACTGGGCGCAGGCCGAGCGCCAGCTCCTCGCCCTCTACGACGCCATCGGCCTGCGCGCGCGGGAGGAGGAGAGCCATGACGCCTGACGCCCCTCCTCGCTGGGCGCTCGACGCCGCCATCTTCGCGGTCAGCCTCGCCGTGCTGCTCGGGGCCTTCGCCGCCATCGGCCTGGGCTACGAGGGCGACACCTTCACCTGCTTCTACTGGGGCCGTCAACTCATCAATGGCGAGGCGCTCGACCGCGTGAACCCCGGCACGACGGCGCCGAAGATCCTGCTCATCGCGCTCGCCGCGGTGGGGCAGCTCGCCCCTGGCGAGCGGGGCGCGGAGTTCTTCTACATGGCCGTCGTGGCCGCGGCGGGCGCGGGCGTTGTGGTGCTGGCGTCGCGACTGGCGCGCCGGATCGCGGGGACGGCGGCGGGGATCATCGCCGCGCTGCTCGTGCTGGGGCACATGCAGTTCATCCAGTACGTCGTGACGGGCCAGAGCCCGATCCTCGCCTCGCTGTTCTGCATGGGCGCGGTTCTGATGGCAACGCGCGAGGAGACGCGGGTCCGCGACTACCTGTGGGCGGCGCTCCTGGTATTCGGCGCGGCCATGGCCCGGCCGGAAGCCGCGCTGCTCGGTGGCGGGCTCGGGCTCGCGCTCTGGCTGCGGCTGGGCTGGAAGCGCCCGTGGTGGCCGGCGGCGCTCGTGGTGGCTGGGGTCGCGTCGCTCGGCGCCAACCTGTTGTTCCATCGCATTGCCTTTGGAAGCTCTCGCTACGTTGTGGACATGGCGGTGCTCGACACGGCGACGACGAAAGGCAGCCTGCCGAGTCTCCACGTTGGCTTTGCCGCCGTTGTGGTGAAGACGCTCTTCCACTACGCGAATCGCCTGTGGCCGTTGCTGTTCTTCGCGGTGGTGGGTGCGGGGCTCGTGGTCGGCAAGGACCGATGGCGGCGGTACGCGGCGGTGTTCCTCCTGCCGCTGTCCACCGTCGCGGCCACGTGGCTCATGCTCTTCCGGGGCTCGCTGGTGAACGAGCGGTGCTTCTACTACGTCTCGTTTGTCCTCATCGCGCTGGCGTCGGCGGCGATCGCGTGGCTGGCGTCGCTCGCCGCGTCGAGCGCGGAGTTCCTGGCGCCGTTGTCGCCCCGCTGGCGCGTCGCCGGGTTCATCGCGATCGCGCTGGGCGTGATGGCGCCGACGTATGTCTCGCGGCCTGTGCCGTGGCAGTTCGGCCGCGACTACCGCAGCCTCGAGCATGCCGCCGACTTCCTGCGCACGCGTCTGGCGGAGGCGCCCGCGGGCGAGCAGCCGGGGGTGATGGACGAGACCTCCCACGTGCGCTATCGCCTGCGCATCCCGTCGCCCCAGGATACCTGGGACGCCATCCGTTCGCTGCGAGCGGGGGAGGGCGCGTTGCCAGACACGATCGACTACTACGTCGCCGATTCCCGCATGTTCCCCGACGAGCTGCCGCCCGAATGGCGGCTGGAGCTGGCCTGGAAGAGCGACGAGAGCCCCATGGCCGTCTACCGACATGGAGCGGGACCCTGACCGAGCCCATGGATCGAACGGATGAACAACGCGCCGACAGGCGCCCGCCCGAGCTCACGGTCATCGTGCCCGTCTACAACGAGGCGGACACCGTGGTCGAGCTTCTTGAGCGGGTGCTGGCAGTGGAGCTGCCGATGCAGATCATCGCCGTGGACGACGGCTCGACAGACGGCTCGCGCGCGCTCATCGACCAGTTTGCCCGCGAGCATCCCGAGGTCGAGCTCGTCTGCCACGGCGCCAACCGCGGCAAGGGCGCTGCCGTCCGGACCGCCATTCCCCGCGCCCGGGGCCGCTGGACGATCATCCAGGACGCCGACCTCGAGTACGACCCGAACGAATACGGCAAGCTGCTCGCGACGGCCGAGGAGCACGGTGTGCGGGTCGTCTACGGCTCCCGCATCCTCGGCAGCCCGAATCGCTCGTACCGCCGCTACTACTGGGGCGGCCGCCTCGTCAGCCTGGCCGCCAGCATCATCTACGGCCAATGGATCACCGACGAGCCGACCTGTTACAAGCTCTTCGACACCGCACTCCTCCAGAGCCTGCCCCTGCGCGAGGACGGCTTCGGCTTCTGCGCCGAGGCCACGGCGATGGTGTGCAGGCTCGGCGAGCGCATCGTCGAGGTCCCGATCAGCTACCACCCGCGGTCCATCGAGCAGGGGAAGAAGATCCGCTGGACCGACGGCTTGGCAGCGGTTTGGATCCTGCTGAAGCACCGTTTCGCCTGCGCTCCCAGGGGGTGCGCGCCTTCGGAGGCCGTAGCGCCGTGAACCGATTCGACCGCGTCCTTCAGCGCTGGCGCATCCGCAGGGCTGTGCCGCACGTGCCGCCCGGCTCGCGCCTGCTCGATATCGGGTGCTTCGACGGCGCGCTGCTCAAGGCGCTGGACGGCCACATCGCGCTCGGCGTCGGCATCGATCCCTGCGCGCCCGAGGCCGCGGCGGGCGGAGCGGTGCAGTTGATCCGTGGCACGTTCCCGCAGGATATGCCGGAGCTGGGCCCCTTCGACGTGATTACAGCGCTCGCCGTGGTCGAGCACTTGGCGCTCGAGGAAGGGCCGCGCTTCGTCGAGGCCTGCGAGCGGCTGCTCGTGCCTGGCGGGTTGGTGGTCATCACTGTGCCGAACCCCGTCGTCGACCCGATTCTGCATGCCATGGTGCGGCTTCGGATTCTCGACGGGATGAGCCTCGAGGAGCACCACGGCTTCAACCCGCAGACGGCGGAGAGTCTGTTCGTGGACCGGGGCTTCAAACTGCTGCGCAGGGGAACGTTCCAGTTGGGCCTGAACAATGTCTTCGTCTTTCGCCGCCCCGGCGGACGGCGCTGAGGCGTACGGAGGGCCTTGGATGAGCGCAGGCGACGACAAGCCGGAAGTGACGATCGTCATGCCGTGCCTCAACGAGGCCGAGACGCTGGAGACCTGCATCCGCAAGGCCCAGGCGGCCATTGCCGAGCACAGTCTGCGCGCCGAGATCGTCATCGCCGACAACGGCAGCACCGACGGCTCGCAGGAGATCGCCGAGCGCTGCGGCGCCCGGGTCGTGCCCGTCGCCGAGCGCGGCTACGGCGCGGCCCTCCAGGGCGGCATTGCGGCAGCACGCGGCGAGTTCATCGTCATGGGCGACGCGGACGACAGCTACGACTTCAGCGCCATCTATCCCTTCGTCGAGAAGCTCCGCGAGGGGTACGACCTGGTCATGGGCTGTCGGCTGCCCGCCGGCGGCGGGACCATCGAGCCGGGGGCCATGCCGCCCCTCCACCGCTGGCTCGGCAACCCGGTGCTGAGCTGGATCGGCCGGCTGTTCTTCAAGTGCCCGGTCATGGACTTCCACTGCGGGCTCCGCGGCTTCCGCAAGGACGCGGCAGAGCGGATGAAGCTCCAGACGACGGGGATGGAGTTCGCATCAGAGATGGTCATCAAGGCGACGCTCCACAAGATGCGGATCGCGAACATCCCGATCACGCTGCACCCCGACGGCCGGACGCGGCCGCCCCACCTTCGGAGCTGGCGGGATGGGTGGCGCCACCTGCGCTTCATGCTCCTGTACAGCCCCCGCTGGCTGTTCCTCATCCCGGGCGCCGTGCTGCTGGCGCTCGGCCTCGTGGTCGGCGGCATCCTGATGCACGGCCCGATCCAGGTCGGCGGGGTGAAGTTCGACACGAACACGCTGCTGGTCTGCTGCATGAGCGTACAGCTCGGCTTCGCGCTCGTGTCGTTCGCGGTGTTCGCCAAGGTCTTCGCCATCACCGAGGGCCTGCTGCCCGAAGACAGGCGGCTCGCGAAGGTCTTCGAGTACGTCACCCTCGAGGTGGGGGCGATCCTGGGCGGTGGGGTGGCCTTGATCGGGGTGCTCATCCTTGCGGGGGCGGTCGTCTACTGGGGCCGCCAGGGGTTTGGCGAGCTGTCGCCGTCCAGCAGCCTGCGCATCGTGGCGCCAGCGGTGACGCTCATCACGCTGGGGGTGAACGCTGTGTTCGCTAGCTTCTTCCTCAGCATCCTGGGGCTCAAGCGCCGCAGCAAGCTGGGCCTGGAGAAAGAAGAGGAGTGATGGAACCCGTTTCGTCGCGGACCCGCAGCCGTGCCATCGAGATCGGCATCTACATGGTGGCGCTCGTCGCGCTCCTTGGGCTGCACGCCCGCATGGGGCTGAGCCTGGACGAGGATTCCTACACCTACCTGCTGTGGGGCCGCGACCTGACGAGCGGTATGCGGCTCAACCAGGCGGCCATCGTGGCCCCGAAGGTCCTGCCGATCCTACTGGCGGCGGCCTCGCAGTATGTGCCGGGCCAGCGCGGCCCGGAGTACTTCCAGGCCGCGGCGGCGGCCTTCGCGGGCGCGGGAGTCGTGTTGCTCACGTTCTGCCTCGCGCGGCGGATGGGCGGGACGCTGGCCGGGCTGGCGAGCGTGCCTCTGGTGCTCGGGCACATGCAGTTCGTGCGCTACGTCACCAACGGCCAGAGCTCGATCTACGCCTCGCTCACGGTCCTGGGCGTGCTGCTCCTGGCGACCCGCGAGGAGACGAGGGTGCGCGACTACCTGTGGGCGGCGTTCTTCGTGTTCATCGCGTCGCTGTGGCGGCCGGAGATGGCCGTGCTCGGGGGCGCGCTCGGGCTGGCGCTCTGGCTGCGGCTGGGGTGGCAGCGCATCGGCTGGCCGGCCCTCATCGTGCTCGTCGGCGTGGCCTCGGGCCTCGCCACCATGGCCTTCTGCCAAGCGGGCTTCGGGAGCTTCGGCTACGGCCACCAGAAAGGCATTGAGTGGACCCTGCTGATCAACCCGCCCCAGCCCAACCTCCACATCGGCTTCGCCATCAAGGTCGTCAAGACGCTCTTCTACTACGCGAGCAAGTCCTGGGTGCTGCTCCTGTTCGCGGGCGTCGGTGTCGGGCTGCTGCTCTCGCGCGACGGCATTCGGCGCTACGCGTCGCTGGCTCTGTTCCCGCTGGCCACGGCCGCGTTCACGTGGCTGCTGCTGGCGCCCGGCACCGTGTTCCCCGGGCAGCCCTTCGGCTTCATCGAGCGCTGCTACTACTATGTCACGTTCATCATTATTGCCTTGGCGGCGGCCGCGATCGGGCGCTTGGCGTCGTGGGCCGGGTCAAGCGAGGAGTTCATGGGCGGGCTGCCCTCGGCGTGGCGTACGTGGGCCTTCGCGGCCGTTGCCCTGGCCTTTGTGGCCCCGGTCTACCTGAGCAGGCCGCTCCCCGAGCGCGGTGCGCACAACCAGGCCCTCGAGCGCGCCTTCGCCTACCTCAAGGACCAGCTCCCCGAGAGCCCCCGGCCGCGCATCGTCGTGCCCGACGACATGAGCTATCTCTTCTACCGCCTGAAGCTGCCGGCCGACGAGTGCAGCGTGTCGGCCATCCGCATCCTGAAGGCCGGCGACGGCGCGCTGCCGGCCGACGTCGAGTGGGGCGTGATCGACGAGAAGAGCAAGCCGGTGGACTTCCCGCCCAAGTGGGGCCTCAAGGAAGTCTGGGCCGACAAGACCGGCGAGGTGCGCATCTACCGTCGCCAAACGCAGGCGAGCGGCATATAGGGGACGCTTGCATGATCGTGATTCTCGGAGCGGGGCTGGCGGGGCTGAGCACGGCGTATCACCTGCGCCGTGCGGGATGCCGCCGGGTTGCGCTCGTCGAGCGCGAGACGCGGCCCGGCGGGCTGTGCCGCTCCGAGACCTT
>CAZDNN010000331.1:6275-7350 GCA_964506385.1 uncultured Planctomycetota bacterium | reverse complement strand
TGGGCATCGGCATCATCGGCCACCAGTTCATGGGCCGGGCGCACAGCCAGGCGTGGCTCGATGTGGCGGCGTTCTTTCCCAGGCTGGGTGCGAAGCCGGTGATGCGCATGATGTGCGGCATCGGCGACGACGTGGCCGACGTCGCCGCACAGTGGGGCTGGCAGAGCCACACGCAGGACTACCGCGAGCTGCTCGCTCGCGACGATATCGACGTCGTGGACATCTGCACGCCGAACAACCTGCACGCGCAGATGGCCATCGACGCAGCCACGGCAGGCAAGCACATCCTGTGCGAGAAGCCCCTGGCCATGGACGCCGCCGAGGCCCGCCAGATGCTCGAAGCCGTCCGCGAGGCGGGGGTGAAGCACCAGGTGAGCTTCTGCTACCGCAGGTGTCCCGCGGTGATGCTGGCCCGCGATCTCGTGCGGGAGGGGCGGCTCGGCCGCATCTACCACGTGCGAGCGAGCTACCTCCAGAGCTGGCTGTGCGACCCGCGGACGCCCATGCGCTGGCGGCTCCGCAAGGAGGTGACGGGCTCAGGCGCACACGGCGACCTGAACGCGCATCTGATCGACCTGGCCCGCCACATCACCGGCGACGAGATCGCCGAGGTCTGCGCCGCGGCCGAGACCTTCACGCCCCAGCGGCCCGCGGCGCCCGGCAGTGGCGAGATGCACGACGTGACAGTGGACGATGCGCTCACGTTCCTGGCCCGCTTCGAGGGCGGGGCCATGGCCACCTTCGAGGCGACCCGCTGTGCCCAGGGCCACGGCAACGACTGCCGCATCGAGATCGACGGCGAGGCCGGCTCGGCGGCCTTCGCCTTCGAGCGGATGAACGAGCTCGAGTACTACGACGCCACCCGGCCGGCGGCCGTGCAGGGGTGGACCACCGTGTCGGCGACCCGGCCCGGCACCCACGCCTACGCGGGCCATTACTGGCCGCGCGGGCACGTCATCGGCTACGAGCACCAGTTCATCAGCCAGGCCGCAGACCTGGTGGAGGCGATTGTGGGTGACAAGCCTGCCTGGCCCGACTTCGCCGACGGCCTCCGCTGCCAGGAGGTCCTCGACGC
>CAZDNN010000331.1:0-6175 GCA_964506385.1 uncultured Planctomycetota bacterium | reverse complement strand
TGTTCACGGGGCAATGGGCGGACCTTCCGCTCGAGACGCTGGCGGAGATGGCTGCCGGCTGGGGCTACGACGGCCTGGAGCTGGCCTGCTGGGGCGACCACTTTGAGGTCGATAAGGCCCTCAGCAAGGACGGCTACTGCCAGAGCCGGCACGACATCCTGGCCAAGTACGGCCTGAAGGTCTGGGCCATCAGCAACCACCTGGTCGGCCAGGCGGTCTGCGACGTCATCGACGAGCGCCACGGCCGCATCCTGCCCCCGCGGCTGTGGAAGGATGGCAAGGGCGACGTCCAGGCCCGCTGCGCCCAGGAGATGATCGACACGGCCAAGGCCGCCGCCGCGCTCGGCGTCACGGTCGTCAACGGCTTCACAGGGTCGAGCATCTGGCCGAAGATCTACGCCTTCCCGCCCACCCTGGACGAAGAGTATGAGGCCGGCTTCAAGGACTTCGGTGCCCGCTGGAAGCCGATCCTCGGCGAGTTCAAGAAGGCCAAGGTCCGCTTCGCCCTCGAGGTGCACCCGACCGAGATCGCCTTCGACATCTTCAGCGCCAAGAAGGCCCTCGCGGCCGTCAAGGGGCACAAGAGCTTCGGCTTCAACTTCGACCCGAGCCACCTCGCCTGGCAGCTCGTCGATCCAGTCGAGTTCCTCAAGGAGTTCGGCGACCGCATCTTCCACACCCACATGAAGGACGTGGACGTGGACCTGACGCCCGGGCGTGCCGGCATCCTGGGCTCGCACCTGGGCTTCGGCGACTGCAACCGCCGGTGGGACTTCCGGAGCCTCGGCCACGGCGTGGTGGACTTCCCGGCGATCCTGCGGACCCTCAACGCCATCGGCTACAGCGGCCCGCTGTCGGTCGAATGGGAGGACCCGCACATGGCCCGCGAGCACGGCGCCGCCGAGAGCGTGGCGTTCCTCCGCAAGATCCAGTTCCCCAGCGCCGCCGCCGCCTTCGACAAGGCATTCGAGAAGTAGCCCGGCGGCCGCCGACCGAGACCACCCCGAGGCCCAGCCGGCCCCGCCTGTAGCGGGCCGGTTGGGCCTACGCATCAAAGAGGAAGGACGGCAGTGTGGCGCCCGGCGGACACCACTGAGGAAGCGGATCGCCTCCAGTTCGAGGCTTGGCGCAAGATGAGCGCCGACGAGAAGCTGCGTCTGGCCTTCGAATGGAGCGACCTCGTCCGCGCGACGTTCGAGGACGGGATCCGGGGCCGCCATCCTGAGTACACGGCCGACGAGGTGCGGATGGCGAGGATCCGCCACGAGCTGGGCGACGAGCTGTTCCAACGGGTCTACCCGGGCGAGCGACTGCTTCAGCCATGAACCAAGCTGAGTTGATCGCCGATGTCGTCCGCCATCTGGAGGAGGCCGGCCTGCGCTACATGGTCACAGGCTCGGTCGCCAGCATCCGGTACGGCGAGGCCCGCGCGACGTTCGACACCGACATCGTGGTGGATGGGGAGTGGCCCGCGCTGCGCGCATTCGTCCTCAGCTTCGGCAGCGAGTACTACGCCGATGAGGAGATGGCGCGGGATGCCTGGGCACGTCGCTCGATGTTCAACATCATCCATTCCCCGAGTGGCCAGAAAGTGGACATCATCTGTCGCAAGGACCGCGACTACGCGCGCGTCGCGTTCGAGCGCAGACGCAAGGAGCGTGCTTTGGGGGTCGAGGTGTTCCTCGTCAGCCCCGAGGACAGCATCCTCAGCAAACTCGAGTGGAGCAAGAAGGGGGAGTCGGAGCGCCATTACCGCGACGCGCTCGGCGTGGCAAAAGCTCAGCGCTCCTCGCTCGATACGGGATACCTGAGGAAGTGGGCCGGTGCTCTCGGTGTCACCGGACTCCTCGAGCGCCTCTTCGCCGACGCCGAGATCGACCCGACCTGACCCCCTCCCCGCACACCGCTGCGGGAGGAAGCCCGACCACCGACCGGAGCGTGAACCCATGAAACTCGGCGTCCTGACCGCGGCATTCGGGAACCTGGCTTTCGAGCCGATGCTCGACCGCGTGGTCGAGATGGGACTCGATGCCGTCGAGATGCACGTGCGGGTCACCCAGCACATCCCGACCGACGAGTTGCTGAAGAGCAAGCGGACGCGGGAACGCTGGAAGGCGGAGATCGACCGCCGCGGCCTCATCATCTCCAGCCTCAGCGCCCACGGGAACCCCGTCCACCCCGACCCCGCCGAGGCCCGCGCCGACGACCAGATGCTCCGCAAGGCCATCCGCCTGGCCGAGAAGCTCGGCATCGACCGCGTCAACGGCTTCAGCGGATGCCCCGGCGACCAGCACGGCGCCCGCGTCCCCAACTGGGTCACCTGCCCCTGGCCCACCGACTTCCTCGAGCTGGTGACCTGGCAGTGGGAGAGGAAGGTCATCCCCTACTGGACGAAGGCCGCGGCCTTCGCCGCCGACCACGGCGTGAAGATCGGCTTCGAGATGCACCCCGGCTTCGTCGTCTACAACCCCGAGACTCTTCTGAGACTGCGGCGCGCCTGTGGCGACAACCTGGGCGCTAACTTTGACCCGTCTCACCTCTTCTGGCAGGGCATCGACCCCATCGAGGCCGTCCGGGCCCTCGCCGGCTGCATCTGGCACGTCCACGCCAAGGACTGCCGCGTCGAGCCAGCCGTCGCCAGGGTCAACGGGGTGCTCGACACCAAGCACTACGGCGACGAGGCCAACCGCGCCTGGATCTTCCGCACCGTCGGCTACGGCCATGGCGAATCGTTCTGGCGCGACTTCGTCTCCGCCCTCCGCCTCGCCGGCTACGACCACGTGCTCTCCATCGAGCACGAGGACAGCCTCATGACCATCGACGAGGGCGTCGCCAAGGCCGCCGCCTTCCTCAAAGGCATCCTCATCCGCGAGCCCAAGCCCAAGGGCATGCACTGGGCATGATCTGATTGCCGATAGAGGGATGGGAGGGCGAGGCTCCCGCCGAGCCGGCTGGTGGCCGGAGCCGATCAAGTCTCGCCGCCGAGCAGCCTCTCGACGAGGGCGGTGATGGCGGCGTGGACGGCGTCCGGGGGCGGGGCGCCGTCGAGGATCTCGATGCGCTCTCCGGCGGCACGGGCGTGGGCGACGGCCTCGATGTAGTTGCCGCGGACCCGCTCGAGGGCGTGGGCCCGCTCGTAGCGCTCGGCGGGCCGGCCCTGGGCGTGCTTGCGGCGGAGCGAGACCTCGGGGTCGGTGTCGAGCAGCACGGTCAGGTCGGGACGGCGGAAGCGGGCGTTGAGCATCTCCACCCACCCCATCTCCACGCCGATGGCCTGGTAGGCGACCGAGCTCAGGTAGTGGCGGTCACTCACCACCACGCGGCCGGCGTCGAGCGCGGGCAGAACGACGTTCTGCATGTGGTCGGCGCGGTCGGCGGCGAAGAGCAGGGCCATCATCACCTCGTCGGCCTCGACAGCCCCCCCTGCCCCATCGGCGAGACGCCCCTGGAGGATCTGGCGGATGATCGTGCCCACCGCGCGGCCCGTCGGCTCGGCGGTCAGGACAACTTCCCTGCCCCGCGTCTCGACCCACGCGGCGAGCCACCGCGCCTGGGTCGTCGTGCCCGACCCGTCAATGCCTTCCAGCACGATGAAGAGACCCTTCGCCATCCCGCCTCCTACTTCGGCAGCAGCAAGACCATGGCACCCGAGGCAACCATCACGAGCAGCAGGAGCACCATGCCGAGCCGGCAGAGCCGCTCAGCCGAGCGCAGGCTCACCTTGAGGATCGCGCTCGACGGCTTGCGGACGTTCGCCCAGATCGGCACGGGGTAGAACCACACGACGTAGGCCACCCCGAATGCGATGCAGCAGACGCCGATCGCGACCCTCGCGACGACCTGCTCCGGCGCACCAGCCATCGCCGCCACGCCCCAGGCCAGCAGCGTCGGCACGCCGATCCAGAGCACATGCGCCTTGAGCAGCCACCAGAGGAAGCCGCCAAGGCTGTCGAACCCCAGCCGCACCGTCGCGTCGACATGCTCGCGCAGGAGCGCCTCGCAACGCTCGTTGCACACGTGCCAGGTCACCGTCTCGACCGGGCCCGCGTAGTGCCGCGTCCGCCACGGCCCCTCGAACGTGTGCTCGGCGTCCTGCGCTCCGCACCATTCACAGCGCTCGGCCACGTCCCGTCCTCCCAGGCGGTTTCCACTCGACACTCGGACCTCGCCCCTCGTCCCCTCTTCAGATCACGAGATCTCCGTGCTCCTTGACGTAGGGCACCAGGCCGCCGGCGTCGAGGATGGCGCGCATCACTGGGGGCAGGGGCGCGAATCTCAGGGTCGTGCCCTTCGTGAGGTCGCGGACCTCGCCGGCGGCGAGATCGACCTCGAGCTGGTCGCCCTCGTCGATCGCATCGGTGTCGCAGACGATGGGCGCGAGGCCGACGTTGATGCAGTTGCGGAAGAAGATCCGCGCGAAGCTCCTCGCCAGCACGGCGCCGACCCCCGCGAGCTTGATGATCGTCGGCGCGTGCTCGCGGCTCGACCCCTGGCCGAAGTTGCTCCCGCCGACCACGAAGTCGCCGGGCTGCACGTTCGGCGCGAAGTCGGTCCGCGCGTCCTCGAGCACGTGCTTCGCCAGCTCCGGCAGGTTCGAGCGCAGGTGGAACAGCCGTCCCGGCGCGATGTGGTCGGTGGAGATGCCGTCCCCGAATTTCCAAGCCTTGCCACAAGTCGGTGCCATGGTCACTCCACGATGCGTCTACTGGCGTGTTGGCATGGATGCTGGATGCTAGATACTGGATGCTGGATGCAGAATGAGACGCCGAATCCTCTATCTTGCCAGTATCCAGTATCTAGCATCGAGTATCCAGCATCCTCTACAGATACGTCCTCGGGTCCGCGATCCGCCCCTCGATCGCCGTGGCTGCGGCCACCGCGGGTGAAGCGAGGTAGATCAGGCCCTTGGGATTCCCCATGCGGCCCTGGAAATTGCGGTTCTGGGTCGAGAGGCAGACCTCGCTGTCGCCGAGCACCCCGTCGTGGACGCCCACACAGGCCCCACAGCCGGCCGCGGTGACCGCCGCGCCGGCCTCGACGAGGGTCGCGATGGTGCCGTCGGCGAGCGCATGCTGGAAGATGGTGCGCGACGGCGGCGTCACGAGCAGGCGGACGCCGGCGGCGACCTTTCGCCCCTTGAGGATGCTCGCGGCCACATGCAGGTCGCTCAGCCGGCCGTTCGTGCACGTGCCGATGAACACCTGCTGCACCGCCACGTCGCCGAGCTCGCCGACGGTCTTCGTGTTGTCCGGCTGATGGGGGCAGGCGACGGTCGGCTCGAGGGCCGTCACGTCGAACTCCAGGGTCCGCTCGTACTCGGCGCCGGGGTCGGCCGCGATGGGGCGATAGCCCTCGCCGCGGCCTCGGGCTTCGAGGAAGGCGCGGGTCGTCTCGTCGGCGGGGAAGATGCCGGCCTTGGCGCCGCACTCGACCACGATGTTCGAGATGCAGAGCCGATCGTCCATCGCCATCGCCTCGACGGCGTCGCCTGTGAACTCCAGGGCGCAGTAGGTCGCGCCGTCGGCGCCGATGGTGCCGATAAGATGGAGCATGAAGTCCTTGGCGTAGACACCCTTCGGGAACCCGCCCGTGACGACGACCTTCCAGACGGACGGGACGCGCATCCAGGTCTTGCCGAGGGCCATGGCCACGCCGACGTCGGTGGAGCCCATGCCCGTGGTGAAGCAGCCGAGGGCGCCCCCAGTGACCGAGTGGCTGTCAGCGCCGACGGCGACCTCGCCTGGGCATAGCCGCTCCTCGCTCACTATCACGTGGCTGATCCCCTCCCCCACCTCGCTGAGAATGCAGCCCGTCCGCGCGGCAAACTGGCGGAGGGTCATGTGGTCGTTGCTCAGCTCCTTGCGCGGGCTGGGGGCGGCGTGGTCGAGGAACAGGATGCAGCGGTCGGGCCGCGCGAGCCCGGTGATGCCCATCTCGTCGATTTGCCGGACCGCAAGCGGCCCAGTGCCATCCTGCACGTAGGCCCAATCGACCGGCACCACCACGTAGTCGTGCGGCTTCACCTCGCTGCCGACGTGCTCGCCGAGGATCTTCTCGGTCATCGTCTTGCCCATGCAGTCCTCTCCGCCGTCTCTCAGGGTCGGGTCTTCGCGGCATGCTAGCGGCGAATCGGCCGGCCGTCAAGCGCGGGTCGGCACGCGGGTGTCGCTTGTCA
>CAZDNN010000330.1:0-7361 GCA_964506385.1 uncultured Planctomycetota bacterium | reverse complement strand
CGCGACGAAGAAGCGCGAGCTCGAGCAGGCCCTCAAGCGCCTCGTTGGCGACGATGCCGCGGCTCGCCGCCAGGAGATCCAGAGGCAGCTCGAGGATCTCAAGGACATGGCTCTCAGCCCCTTCGATGCGCTCGACGACGAGGCGCTGGGCAAGCGGGTGGCCGCTCTCCAGCGCGGGCTCGATGCACTCAAGAACATGGGCTGCGAGAACTGCCACGGCGGCGGGCGCCGCCACGTCGGCGTCGCCCTCAAAGACCGCTCCGCCGTGGACCGAACACCGTACCAGCGCGCGGACGCCTCGGCCCGCAACTGCATCCGCTGCCACAATCCCGAGCGGCCGTGCGTGCCGGAGGGCGAGGCCGACGCCTTCGACTCCGCCGAGTACCTCAAGCGCATCCAGCACTGGCCGTAAGCCCATGCACGAGATGTCTATCGCCGTCGCTCTCGTCGCGCAACTCGAAGCCGTGGCAGCGGAACACAGGCTGACGCGCATCGACGCCGTCACCGTCCGTGCCGGCGTCTTCCGCCAGATCGTCCCCGACGCGCTCGAGGCCGCCTTCGAGGCCGCCGCGCAAGGGACGTGCGCCGCGGGGGCGACGGTGACCCTCGAGATCGTGCCGCCGCGTGCCCGCTGCCGCCCCTGCGGCCACCAGTTCGCGCCGGACTTCGACTCGTTCCTCTGTCCGCGCTGCGGCCAGGCGGACGTCGAGCTTCTCGAGGGCGACGACATCGTCCTCGCTTCCGTCACCGCCGAAGACCCGCACGGAGCCTCTGCCGATGAAGATTGACGTCGTCCGCCGCGTCCTCGAGGCCAACGACGCCGTCGCCCAGGCCAACCGCAGGCGCCTCGGCGACGCCGGCGTCGTGGCCCTCAATATCACCAGCGCGCCCGGCAGCGGCAAGACGACACTGCTGGAGAGAACCCTGCCGGCTCTCGCCGGCGAGTTGCCGGGTGCCGTCATCGTCGGTGACCTCCAGACCACCCGCGACGCGGAGCGCCTCAGCGCCCTCGACGTGCCCGTCGTGCAGATCAACACCGAAGGCGGCTGCCACCTCTCCGCCGCTCAGGTTGCCGAGGGCCTCGACCACCTCGCCCTCGACGGCCTTGCCCTCCTGTTCATCGAGAACATCGGGAACATGGTCTGCCCTGCCGGCTTCGACCTCGGCGAGCACGCCCGCGTCGCCATGCTCTCCGTGCCCGAAGGCGACGACAAGGTCGCCAAGTACCCCACGCTGTTCCAGCCGGCCGACGTAATCCTCCTCAACAAGGTGGATCTCGCCGAACTCCTCGGCTTCGACCGCGGGCGCGTCCGCGACGACCTCTCTCGCATCAACACCCGCGCCCCCCTCTTCGAGCTCTCCACCCGCACAGGCCAGGGCCTCGCCCCCTGGCTCGCCTGGCTCCGCACACTCCACACAGCCTGATGCTCACGCCCCCTCGCCGCCTCTGCCCCGATCCGTGGATTCCCTATGTTATGCCATGTCCGACACTTACACGCCTGTCAGCCTGGCCTGTCGGGCAGCCTGCCGGGCTCCTGCACGGGGCGGGAGGTGCTCGGCCGGCGGTGAAGCCGAGGGCTTGTGATTTTTTTCGCAAGGTTGACTTGATCGGGAAAGCGTCACGTGGGATAATGTAATCGTTGACATTGTGAACTTTTTCACATGGGGCGGACGCGGCGGCAGCCCGACTGCGTTCCGCCTGCGGCGGCGACCTTCCGGGACCATTCTCGCGAGCATCGAGGGAACCCCATGAGCGACACACTCGAGACGGCGGTGAAGGAGATCTGCCAAGCCTGCGGGAATGACCGCACGCGGATGATGGACATCGTGCGGGCGGTTCAGGACCGCTTCGGCTGTGTCAGCAGTGAGGCGCTCGAGCTCATCGCCAAGACGGTGGACTGCCATCGCGTCGAGGTCGAGAGCGTCGTCTCCTTCTACTCGTTCCTGTCGAAGAGGCCGAAAGGCCGGGTCGTCATCCGAGTCTCTGACGACATCATTGACGAGATGAAGGGCAGCAAGAGGGTCGGCGAGGCGCTCTGTGACGAGCTGGGCATCGGCTTCGGCGAGACGACGGAGGACGGCCTCATCACGCTCGAGCACACCCCATGCATCGGCATGTGCGATCAGACACCCGCCGTGCTCGTCAACGACGAGGTCGTCACGTACCTCGGCCCCGACTCGGCCCGTGAGATGGTCCGCAAGCTCCGCAGCGACCCCGATCCGAAGAAGCTCGTGAGCCGCTTCGGCGACGGCAACAACGCCCACGACCTCGTCCGGTCCATGGTCCACAACAACATCCGCCTGCCCGGCGAGGTGATCTTCGGGCCATCGACCAACGGCGATGGCCTCCGCAAGGCGCTGGCCATGACCCCGCAGGAGGTCATCCGCGACATCAAGACATCCCGCCTGCGCGGACGCGGCGGCGCCGGCTTCCCGACCGGGATGAAGTGGGACTTCACCCGCAGCGCCCCTGGCGCCCGGCGCTACGTGCTGTGCAACGCCGACGAAGGCGAGCCAGGGACGTTCAAGGACCGCGTCCTGCTCACCGAGAAGGCTGACCTCCTGTTCGAAGGGATGACCATTGCCGGCTACGCTGTCGGCGCCGACACGGGCATCCTCTACCTGCGGGCCGAGTACGCCTACCTCAGGGCGTTCCTCGAAGACGCGCTGAACCGCCGCCGCGAGGACGGCCTGCTGGGGAACAACATCTGCGGCAAGCAGGGCTTCCACTTCGACATCCGCATTCAGATGGGCGCGGGCGCCTACGTATGCGGCGAGGAGACGGCGCTCATCAGTTCCTGCGAGGGCCAGCGGGGCGATCCGAAGAACCGCCCGCCCTTCCCCGCACAAAAGGGCTTCCTCGGCTGCCCGACCACGGTGAACAACGTCGAGACCCTCTGCTGCGTGACCCGCATCCTCGAGGAGGGGCCGGGGTGGTTCGCCCAGTTCGGCACGAAGGACAGTCCGGGGACCAAGCTGCTGAGCATCTCGGGCGACTGCCATCGCCCGGGCATCTACGAGCTGCCATACGGCATGTCCCTCCGCTCCGTGCTCAAGCTCGCCGGGGCGGACGACGCGGCTGCCGTGCAGGTCGGCGGCCCGAGCGGCACAATGGTGCCCCCCGAGCAGTTCGACCGCGTCATCTCCTACGAGGACCTGGCGACAGGCGGGTCGATCATGATCTTCGGCCAGCAGCGCAACATCCTCGAAGTGGTCAGCAAGTTCCTCGACTTCTTCATCGACGAAAGCTGCGGCTACTGCACCCCGTGCCGCGTGGGGAACGTGCTGCTGAAGGAGCGGCTCGACGAGATCATCGCGGGCAGGGGCGAGCCGTCTGACCTCGAGTACCTGGAGCAGCTCGGCCAGACGATCAAGACGGCGAGCCGGTGCGGGCTCGGGCAGACGTCGCCGAACCCGGTGCTGACCACGCTCAAGAGCTTCCGCCCGACCTACGAGGCGCTCGTGGCCGAGGCCCCGGAGGGCCGCCAGCGCCGCTTCGACGCCGACGCCGCCCTCGCCGATGCCGTGGCCATCGCCGGGCGATCTTCGGAAATCATCACGGAGTAAGGGGCCCCCATCGATGAGCGACGACGCCATCACGCTGACCATCGACGGCAAGACCATCCAGGGCAAGCCAGGCCAGACCATCCTCCAGGCTGCCCAGGACAATGGGATCTACATCCCGCGCCTGTGCTACCAGGACGACCTGGTGCCCCACGGCTCCTGCCGTGTGTGCACCGTCATGGTGAACGGGCGGCCCCAGGCCGCCTGCTGCCAGCCCATAGCTGAGGGCATGGTCGTCGAGAACGACAGCGAGCGGGTCCTCGCGATCCGCCGCGCCATCGTCGACATGCTCTTCGTCGAGGGCAACCACTTCTGCATGTTCTGCGAGAAGAGCGGGAACTGCGAGCTCCAGGCCCTCGCCTATCGCTTCGGCATCACCCATCCCCAGTACCCCTTCCAGTTCCCGCACCGCGAGGTGGACATGTCCCACCCGGATATCTGGGTGGACCGCAACCGCTGCATCCTGTGCGGCCGGTGCGTGCGGGCATCGCGCGACCTGGACGGCAAGCACGTGTTCGACTTCGTGGGCCGCGGGCCGGACAAGCGCGTGGCGGTGAACGCTGAGGCGAACCTGGGCGAGACGGCAGCGGAAGTGGCCGACAAGGCCGTCGAGATCTGCCCCGTCGGCGCGCTGATGCGCAAGCGGGTCGGCTACGTGACCCCCGTCGGCCAGCGCAAGTACGACCACCAGCCCATCGGCTCCGACATCGAGCAGGCCGCTAACAAGGAGTAAGGGACCCCGCCATGTCAGACAACGGCAAGCCCAAGGTCGCGACGACCGCGATGTGCAGCTGCTTCGGCTGCCACATGTCGCTCCTCGACATCGACGACCGCATCCTTCAGCTCGTCGAGCTCATCGAGTTCCACAAGAGCCCCATCAACGACATCAAGGAATTCACCGAGCACTGCGCCATCGGCCTCATCGAGGGCAGCGTCGCCAACGACGACAACCTCCACGTGCTCCGCGACTTCCGCAGGAACTGCGATATCCTGGTGGCCCTCGGCGGCTGCGCCTGCACGGGCGACATCCCGGCCATGCGCAACGGCATCCCGCTCCGCGAGTGCCTCGAGGAAGCCTACATCCACGGCCCCACCTGCTACAACCCCGACGGGATCATCCCCAACGACCCCGAGATCCCGCTCATGCTCGACCGCGTCTACCCGGTAGACGAGGTCGTGAAGATCGATTACTTCCTCCCCGGCTGCCCGCCGCCGGCCGACACCATCTGGGCGGCACTCGTGGCCCTGCTGGAAGGCAAGCCGCTCGATCTGCCCTACGAGCTCATCAAGTACGACTAGAGGGGACAAAGAGGAACACGCCATGGCAACTGCAACCAGACGCATCGTCATCCAGCCGGTGACCCGCGTCGAGGGGCACGGCAAGGTCACCATCCTCCTCGACGAAGACAACCAGGTCACCCAGAGCCGCTTCCACATCGTCGAGTTCCGCGGCTTCGAGCGCTTCATCCAGGGCAGGCCCTACTGGGAGGTCCCAGTCCTCGTCCAGCGCCTGTGCGGCATCTGCCCGGTGAGCCACCACCTGGCCGCGGCCAAGGCGATGGACATCATCGTCGGCGCCGACCAGCTCACCCCCACCGCCGAGAAGATGCGGCGCCTCATGCACTACGGCCAGACCCTCCAGTCGCACGCCCTACACTTCTTCCACCTCTGCTCGCCCGACCTGCTCTTCGGCTTCGACGCCCCCGTGGCCAAGCGCAACATCATCGGCGTGATCGCCGAGTACCCCGACCTCGCCGTCCAGGGCGTCATGCTCCGCAAGTACGGCCAGGAGGTCATCAAGGCCACCGCAGGCAAGAAGATCCACGGCACCGGCGCCATCCCCGGCGGCATCAACAAGAACCTCTCCATCGCCGAACGCGACACGCTCCTCAAGGACATCGGCCAGATGATGGAGTGGTCTCGCGGCGCCCTCAAGGTCGCCAAGGACTACACGGTCGAGCACCTCGACGCCGTCGCAGACTTCGGCTCCTTCCCCTCGAACCACCTCTCGCTCGTCCGCGCCGACGGCGCCCTCGACCTCTACCACGGCGACCTCCACGCCGTGGACGCCGAAGGCAACGTCATCCTCGACCACGTGGACTACACCGACTACCTCGACTACATCACCGAGGAGGTCCGGCCCTGGTCGTACATGAAGTTCCCCTTCATCAAGAGCCTCGGCCCCGAGAAGGGCTGGTACCGCGTCGGCCCGCTGGCCCGCCTCAACACGTGCGACTTCATCGACACGCCCGAGGCGCAGGCCGCCTTCGAGGAATTCCGCGCCGTCACCGGCGGAAAGACCAACAATATCACAATGGCCTACCACTGGGCCAGGATGATCGAGCTGCTGCACTCGACCGAGAAGATCCAGGAGCTGCTCGACGACCCCGACCTCCAGGGCACCGACCTGGTCGTCACCGGCGAGCGGCGCGACGAGGCCGTCGGCCTCCTCGAAGCCCCGCGCGGCACCCTCTTCCACCACTACAAGGTCAATGACCGCGACGAGGTCGTGATGGCCAACCTCATCGTCTCGACCACCAGCAACAACGAGCCGATGAATCAGGCCGTCGCGAAGGTCGCCCGCGACCATATCGCAGGCAAGGCCGAGATCACCGAAGGGCTGCTCAACCACGTCGAGGTCGCCATCAGGGCGTACGACCCCTGCCTGAGCTGCGCCACACACGCGCTCGGCAGGATGCCCCTCGAGATCCAGCTCCTCGACGCCAACGGCAACTTGATCGATCGGAAGCTCAAGCAGTGACCCCTGAGGCCCCGGGCGTCCTGATCCTTGGATACGGGAATCCGGGCCGGCTCGACGACGGGCTCGGGCCGGCCCTGGCCGAGGCCATCCAGGCACGCTCGCTGCCCGGTGTGACGGTGGAGGCCGACTACCAGCTCACCGTCGAGGACGCCGCCGAGCTGGCACGCTGCGGCACCGTCATCTTCGCCGACGCTGACGCGGCTGGGCCCGAGCCCTTCTCGATGACCCGGCTCGAGCCGTCCTCACAGCCGTTGAGCTTCAGCACCCACAGCGTCGAGCCCGCTGACGTGCTCACGCTGGCAGTCGAGCTGTTCGGAGCGGAGCCGGAGGCCTGGGTCCTCGGCATCCGCGGCTACGAGTTCGACGCATTCGGAGAGCGACTCTCCGAGCGAGCCAGGACCAACCTCGACGCGGCCGTTCAGTACCTCGTGGCCGCGATGAGCGCGGGGAAGTTCCAGGAGGTCCGCCCCACAGGCGGGATCAACAGGCCAGACCCCACAGGCGAGGAAGACCCATGGCAGACGGACAGCGCGTGATCCTGTGCATCGATGACGACCCGGACATCCGCCTCTTCATGAGGACCGTCCTCGAAGCCAACGGCTACGTGATGGCCGAGGCCGCCACCGCCGAGGAGGGCCTCCGCGTCTACCGCGAGACCAGCCCCGACGCCGTCATCGTGGACCTGATGATGGAAGAGGTGGACGCCGGCACCAGCTTCGTCAAGGAGCTGCGCGCCATGGGCAACAAGGCACCCGTCTTCATGCTCAGCGCCGTCGGCGACGACCTCGCCATGGAGGCCGACTACAGCTCCCTGGGCCTCGCAGGCGTCTTCCAGAAGCCCGTTAACCCCGACCACCTCCTCACCGTCCTCAACACCAAGCTCGGCGACTGACCCCGCCGCTCCCCACCACCGACCGACACACAGCGGGCCGGGCCATGGTACGCGTCTGGCGTTCGGTGACACACTATATGGATCCCGGGAGTGACCAATCCCTGGCTCCACCGACGCAAGGTCGGCGGGGGCCGGCCCCGTCGC
>CAZDNN010000329.1:452-7371 GCA_964506385.1 uncultured Planctomycetota bacterium | reverse complement strand
ACAGGCCTCGTGTTGTGGGGGGCGGCGATACCCAGGGCGTCGCGGCTCGCCTTCGGCCGCCGCTTGCCCTGGGCTTATCCTATTGCGGCCTTACAGGCCTCCAGAGCGCAGACCGAGATGCTCGTCCTGGGGATGCTCGATGCTCGGCTCAGGCCTCAGGCCTCAAAGCCTCAGACCGCATTCGTGCCCATTCGTGTCGATTCGTGGCTCGCCATCCTCTGCGCATCGTTGGCGACCTTGGCGACCTTGGCGGTACACCCACTTCCCTCCTCCCTCCTCCCTCATCCCCGTGCCCTCTGGGCCGGGCCGGGGTCAGGGAAGCGCCGGCTAACCGGCATGGAGTAGCGGATGCAAGAGCTGTACGGCGAAGGCCCGGCGAGCCACACCGGGCCCGAGACATGCGTCGTGGGCGGCAACGTCCCGTGCGACGCGTTGACAGGGGAAGACGCAGGCCAGGCATTGAGCTCCGAAATCACCAGTTCGGCGTGCCGACCCCGTCCTGACAAAGGGTAGCGGGGCGGGGTCAAGAAGATTGTCACGCTGGCCGTGACGGCTGCCATGAAGACGGCCTGAAGGCGGGACTACGAACCGCGAGCCACAAGCTGCAAGCTACAAGCCGCAAGCCAGAAGCCGCATGCCGCACGCCTCAAGCCTTGAGCTGCGAGCCACGAGCTGCGAGCGCCGAGCCGGAAGCCGCAGACGGCAAGCGTCAAGCTACAAGCTGCAAGCCTCAAGCTGCGAGCCACGAGCCTCAAGCCTCAAGCCACAAGCTGCAAGCTGCAAGCTGCAAGCGCCGAAGCGGAAGCCGCGAGCCACGAGCTGCGGGCGCCGAGCCCAGGATCCGCGTCGGCCCCGATCGCGCGATCATTCGAGTTGGGTGTGGAATCGGCCCAGCGTGGCCGCGTCCAGGGCCACGCCGAGGCCCGGGGCGTCGGGGACGGGGAGGCAGCCGCCGTCGAGGGGGAGGGCGAGCCGGGCGTCGTCAGGGGGGGCGAGCATGTTGGGGTGGAGGCCGATCTCGGTGAACTCGACGGCGTCGATCATGTGCACCGTCGCCGCTGCGAGATGGAGCTTGGCGGCGATCTTGACGCCGAGCCCGAAGGCGGTGCCGAGGACGCACTGAAGCCCTGCGGCTTCGGCGATGGCTGCGATCTTCCTGGCGTTGCCGAGGCCGCCAGCTTTGGCGATCTTGATGTTGAGCACGTCGGCCGCCTCGTGGCGGACGATCTGCACGGCATCGTGGATCGTGAAGCAGCTCTCGTCGGCCTCGATGAGGGTGCCGACCGCCCTCCTGACGAAGGCCATGCCCTGGAGATTCCAGCAGGCTACGGGCTGTTCGAGCAGTTCGAGTCCCACGCCGTGCCTCTCGGCGAGTTGGCAGAGTCGGATCGCCTCCTTGGGGGTGTAGCCCTGGTTGGCGTCGGCGCGGATCGAGACGTCAGGCCCGACGGCCTCGCGGATGGCCAGCAGGCGCTCGGCGTCCTTGTCGGGATGGCCGCCGATCTTGGGCTTGAAGGCGCGGACGCCTTGCTCCATGTAGGCGACGCAGGCGGCGGCCATCTGGTCGGGCGGCCCGCCCGCGATCTCGATGGCCACGGCGACCCGCTTGCGGTGCGAGCCGCCGAGCAGGGCGCTGACGGGCAGGCCACTCGTCTTGCCGATCAGGTCGTGGAGCGCCAGGTCGATGCCCGATTTGGCGCAGGAGTTCCCGCGGTAGTCGATGAGGTGCATCAGGTATTCGCGGTCGAGGGGGTCTCGGCCGATGAGCTGCGGGCCGAGGTAGTCGTCGATCGCCGCCTGCACCTCTTCGAGGGTCTGGCCGAAGAAGCCGATGTCCACGGGCGCCTCGCCGATGCCGACGAGCCCGTCGTCGGTCTCGATGCGGACGATCAGGTATTCGAGGATGGGTGTGGGGCGCTTGGGGGATCGGCGGGTGAGCCGCCCCCACTCGCGCTTGGTGCCGGCGTTCTTCGTCTCGTACAAAGCCCCTGTGATGGGGATGCGGACGGGGGTGGTGGCTACGCGGGAGATCGTCACCGGACCGCCTCCTCGAGCTCGTGGGCGTGTTCGAGGAAGGTCTTGAGCAGTTCGACGGTCGCCTCGATGTCGTCGGCGTGGGCGAGCTGGACGGTCGAGTGCATGTACCGCACGGGTGCGCCGACGGTGGTGCTGAGGGCCCCGGTCCTGGTGCGCTGGATCGCGGAGGCGTCGGTGCCGCCGCCGATGTTCGGCTGGCAGGGGATGCCGTGCTTCTCGCAGAGGTCGAAGAGGAAGCGGACGAGGCGCCTGTCGCCGATGGTCAGGCCGTCCATGATGTAGATGCCGGTGCCCTCGCCGAGCGCGCAGATGTTCTGGTGCTTCGGGACGTGGCCGCCCCAGGTGGGGCTTCCGTCGATGGCGAGGCCCATGTGGGGCTCGATGGCGAAGGCGGCGACCGGCATGCCCCGCACGCCCTTCTCCTCCTGGACCGTGCTCACGGCATAGACGTCGGCGACGGTGGGTCCGAGGCGGGCCATGGCCTCCAGGAGGCAGTAGGTCCCGATGCGGTCGTCGAAGTTCCGGCCCATGTACACCTTGTCGTTGAGCTGCACCAGCTCCTGGGCGAAGGTCACCACGTCGCCGACCTGCACGAGCTCGCACACCGCGTCCTTCGGCAGACCGACGTCGATTAGCATGTCCTCGACGGCTGGCACCTTGTCGTTCTTGCCGGGCACGATGACGCCGTTGACCGGCTGCTTGCCGTGGACGATCACGTGCTGGGAGACGATCGCCTGAGCGTTGAGCCCGCCGACGGGCACGAAGCGGATGAAGCCGTCGCCGTCGATGTGCTTCACCATCATGCCGATCTCGTCGGCGTGGGCGGCGAGGACCACCCTCAAGGGCCGCTCCGCTCCGCGAGGCGGCTCGGCGGCCCGCCTGAGTCCGATGACGTTGCCCATCCTGTCGCGGCGGACCTCGTCACAGTGGGGGCGGAGGACCTCCGCGACCACGTCCTGGATGGGGTCCTCGAACCCTGGGATGCCTGGTGTGTTGACCACCCGCTCGAGCAGCGCTGGGTCCATGGGGCGTTTCTCCTTCGGTTGAGTGTTGCCGGCGGGCCTATGATACCGCTCGCGCGGTGACGATCAAGGAAGGTTCTCGGGTGGCAGGAGGGTTGTGTTGAGGGGGGTGGAGAAGAGGGTGTATTCCCAGGGGATGGCGTGGCGGTCGGCGAGGGCGCGGACTCGGCGGTGGAAGGTGTCGCAGATGTCCTGGTGGAAGGGCTCGTAGGCGGGGTCGCAGAAGAAGGTGCGGCAGCCGAGGGGGCGGTAGGGGTGGATGCTGCATTGGCCGTCGCGGAGGAAGCCGCAGATGCCGTCGGCGGTGAGCTCGGGCAGGCCGCAGCGGGTGACGACTAGGGCGCGCTCGATGTAGCTGGCGCAGAGGTGGTAGTCATTGCGGCGGAAGTCGCAGCAGGCGCCGCAGGCGCGGCAGACCAGACAGAGCTCGGCGAGGCGGTCGTCGAGCTCGGCGTAGAGAGCCATGAGGTCGGTGATGGCCGCGCGGAGGAGAGGGTCGGAGGAGGATGGCTTCAGGCGGAGCATGGGGTCAGCCGAGGGTGAGGGCGCACGCGTCGGCGCTCGGAGTGAATGAGGGGGCTCCGTGGCGGTAGAAGAACACGATGTTCTGGCCGCCCTTGGCGGCGCGGCAGTGTGGGTTGGCGCAGTATGCCTCGGCGTCGGTGTGCTCGGTGCAGAAGACCTCGGCACGGAGGTCCCGCAGGGTGCCGAGCAGGTCGCGGGAGACGGCCTTGTCGTCGCCCCGTGCGATGGAGACGACGGCGGCGCAGTGGTCGCGGAGCGCCTGGCGGAGCGCCGGGACCGCGTGGTGCGAGCGGCCGTAGTGGGGGACCTTGAGGATGTCGATGTCAAAGAAGTCCTGGAGCGTCGGGTCGCCGAGCAGCGAGGACAGGGGCGGTCCGTCGAGGTCGCTGGCGAGGAGGATGCGGAGGCCGTGGCACTCGATGTGGAGGACCATGGCGTGCTCGTTCTGCTCGGCGGCGAGGTCGATGGGCTTTCGCGGCTCCTCGTCCTCGGCGGGCGGGCGGAGGACGTTCTGGCGCATGGGGCTGAGGACGGTGATGGCGCAGTCGCGGAAGAGGGTGGGCAGGGGCATGCCGCGGTGGGGGCATAGGATGTGCTCTGGGCGGACCCGCTGGGTGACCCGCGCGTAGAGCCGCTGGTAGGCGCGCTCGTCGGCGGAGCGGAGGCCCTTGACCGACGGCTGGTTCGACTCGCAGGCCGGCCCCCAGAAGTTCTGGATAGTCAGCCGCTCGGACTCCACGACCGGCAGCAGGCCGGCGAGGTGGTTGCGGTCGATATGGGTCGCCACCATCAGGTCCACCCGGGTGATGGTGTTGCGCAACAGGTAGGACAACACGGCGTCGGCATGGCGCGGCCCGCCGCCGTCCACGACGATGGTGCGCAACTCCGAGCCCTCGCGGAAGCGGATGACCGCGGCGTCGCCGTGGCCCACGTCGAGGAAGGATACGATGACGTCGATCTCTTCAACGCTCACGGTCGTCTCTCCACCACCTGCTCGCGGGTGCCGGCTTCCACAGCCCGTTGGGCACCGTCATCTTAGCGCCGTGCGCCCCGTTCGTCAAGAGCCTGACGGCCCCGCGCGCGATCTTGACTGCGCTGCGCCGCCCTGCTAGAATCGAGCCCTCCACAGTCCATTCCTGCCGCCATACGCCAAGAGGAGACCGGGCCATGCTGACGCCGGAGCGGCTCGCCGACCTGTCCGCCGAGAGACGCCGGGCGATCCTCAAGCGCTCGATGGAGGACGTGTCGGCCATCTTCGCCGACATGCGCGACGTGTGCGTGGACATCGCGGCCCGCGGCGACGCCGTCACCCTCGACCACTACACGAAGTACAAGGCCGACATCTCGCCCGCCGATCTCGTGGTGACCCGCGAGGAGATCGACGCGGCCTACGACGAGGTGGACCCCCAGGTGGTGGACTACCTGCGGTTCGCCGCGGCGAACATCGAGAAGTTCCACCGCGCGCAGCGGGAGCGGGAGATGTGGGCCATCGAGATCGCCCCCGGCATCCTCGCCGGGCGCGTCGTCCGGCCGATGGACATCGTGGGCTGCTACATCCCGGGCCGCCGCGCCGCCTATCCCTCCAGCGTGC
This sequence comes from uncultured Planctomycetota bacterium, assembly GCA_964506385.1. Taxonomy (GTDB): domain Bacteria; phylum Planctomycetota; class PUPC01; order DSUN01; family DSUN01; genus CAZDNN01. Next base: position 2,196 of record CAZDNN010000329.1, on the reverse strand, counting down.
TGATGACGGTCATCCCCGCGAAGGCGGCGGGGGTCGAGACGATCGTCGCGTGCACCCCGCCCGATGAGGGGATGGTCGCCAACGCGTCGAGCCTGGTGGCGGCCGACATCGCCGGGGTGGACCAGATGTTCAAGATGGGCGGCCCGTGGGCCGTCGGCTCCATGGCCTACGGCACCGAGACAGTGCCGAAGGTCAACAAGATCGTCGGCCCGGGCAACCGCTACGTCACGGCGGCGAAGATGGCGGTGTTCGGCGAGGTGGACATCGATTCGCCCGCCGGCCCCAGCGAGATCCTCATCCTCGCCGACGACACCGCGAACCCGCGGTGGCTCGCCATCGACTTCCTCTCCCAGTGCGAGCACGACCCCGATGCCGCCGCCGTCCTCGTCACCCCCTCCGCCGAGCTGGCGGCGGCGGTCTGCGAGGAGATCGCCAGGGCCTTCGCCGAGCTCCCCCGCCAGGAGATCATGCGGCCCGCCCTCGAGAACAACTCGGCCGTCCTCGTCGCCGACACGATGGACGAGGCCATCGCCTTCACCAACGACTACGCCACCGAGCACCTCGAGATCGTCACCGCCGACCCCATCGCCCTGCTGCCACGCATCCGGCACGCCGGCTCCATCTTCCTCGGCCCCTACGCCCCCGTCCCGGCGGGCGACTACGCCTCGGGGACCAACCACGTCCTCCCCACGGGGCAGTGCGCCAAGATGTTCAGCGGCCTGAGCGTGGACGACTTCGTCAAGAAGCCGACCTTCCAGTACCTCACCCGCGAGGGCCTCGGCCACCTCCGCGACGCCGTCATCGCCCTCGCCGAGAACGAGGGCCTCCCCGTCCACGCCCAGACCATCCGCGAGCGGTTCGCCGAGTAGCAGGACCTGTGGCGCTTACGAGGCTGGACAACACGGCGGCGCGGTGGTAGAGTGTCAAGGAGATGGGAGCGGCTCGGTGAGACGGCAGCGCATCTACATTGATACGTCCGTTGTTGGCGGCTGCCTGGACGAGGAGTTCCAGGCTGACAGCAGAGCGCTGCTACGTCTTGCCCGCGAGGGTGTGTTCCGCCTGCTCGTCTCCGACGTGCTGATCGATGAGCTCGAGTCGGCGCCGCAGCAGGTGCAGGCCGTGTTGCCCGAGCTGCCTCCTGACTGCCTGGAGGCCGTTCCGCGAACCGATGAGGCCGAGCGGCTCCGCGACGCATACCTCGAGGCCGGCGTGGTAGGGCCGGCCCGCAGGTTCGATGCCCTCCACGTCGCCGTGGCCACCGTCTCAGGGGCGGACATGATGGTGAGCTGGAACTTCCGCCACATCGTCCATTTCGAGAAGATGCGAGGGTTCAACGCGGTCAACCTGCGCGAGGGGTACCCCCTTATCGAGATCCACTCGCCGAAGGAGGTGGTCTAGGTGAAGGCCACGAAGGCCCTTGACTGCGTGGAGCTGAAGAACGCGATCCAGGCTCGTCTGCTGGCCGAGCGCGAGGGCATGGGCGATGACGAGGTCCGAGCGCTCGTCCAACGGAAGCTGGCAACCAGCACGAGCCCCGTTGCGCAGTTGTGGCGGCGACTGACGGCCGAGCAGGCCGACTCGACGGATTGAATCAACGGGCGGCACGGAATCCGCGTGCAGGCGGCGGCGCGCCCCGAGGGACGCGCCGCCGCTGGGTTCTCCACGGCCGACTGCTTCCTGCCGACTTCCGCTACTCAGGCTGCTCCCAGCCGCTGTAGTCCACGCTGAACCAGAGCTGGTCGCC
>CAZDNN010000329.1:0-442 GCA_964506385.1 uncultured Planctomycetota bacterium | reverse complement strand
ATCCGGCAGGCAGGCTCCACAATGCGTGTGTCCGTGGCGTGGCCCCCGAGAGCTGGGGGGCGCAACGCAGAGAGGTGGTGGACGATGCCACTGACGATTCCAGACGAGATCCTGGACGCAACCAGGATGACCGAGGGGGAGCTGCGGCAGGAGATCGCCGTGCTCCTCTTCGAGAAGGAGAAGCTGACCCTCGCGCAGGCCAGTCGCCTCGCCGGCCTCGATCGTCTCCAGTTCCAGCATCTGCTGGCCAGCCGCAGGATCCCCGTTCACTACGGCGTCGATGAGTTCGAGCGGGACCTGTCCACGCTGGATGAGACAGGTCAGGACTGATGGTCGTCAGCAACACCTCCCCGATCATGAACCTGGCGGTCGTCGGCCATCTGGGCCTGCTGCGAGACCTCTTCGGGCAGGTCCTGATTCCTGAAGCGGTGGAACGCGAGTT
>CAZDNN010000328.1:0-7376 GCA_964506385.1 uncultured Planctomycetota bacterium | reverse complement strand
CCGCGATGGGTCCCCGGCTCGGCGAGCGGATAGGGGGTGATGAAGCGCGGCCACACCTCGCGGACCAGGCCGTCCTTGATGACGGGTTCGACCGTCTTGCCGCGGTCGCCGATGCGCTGGACCACGCCGTCGGCCTCGTGGCGGCCCCTGGCGGGGTCGAGGATCACCATCTCGCCCTGGCGCGCCACCCCGTGGTGGCCGCTCACGATGCACACGATCTGCGTCGGACGCCCGGGGATGGGCCGCGGCCAGTACATCGCGTTCGGCCAGTAGGAGTTGCTGCCGTAGAACTCCATCTGCTCGGTGCCGTCGGGGTTCATGTGGAAGAGCAGGCGCGAGAAATAGTGGGGGGTGTCGGTGTACTCCCAGCGGGTGTAGATCACGCGACCGTTGTCGAGCATGCAGGGATTCCAGTTGTGGTCCTGGTCGAAGGCCAGGCGGCGCTCGCCCTTGCCGTCGGGGCCGATGAGGTGCATGTTGCCCACGTACCACTGCCCCGTGCAGGGCACGGCCTGCTCGCAGGCGGTCGAGACGAACATGATGTGGCCGTCGGGCAGGTAGCACGGGTCGTAGTGGAAGACGTGAGGGTCGGTCTGGTCGGTGATCTGGCGCAGGCCCTTGCCGTCGGCGCCGACCTCGAAGAGGTGGCGGCCGTCCGAGAAGAGGATCTTCTTCGCGTCGAAGCTCAGGTCGAAGTTGCTGAAGCTGCCGCCCGGGATCTTGAAGAGCGTCTCGACTTCGCCGTCGGGGCGGATGGGGGCGAGGACGACAAGCTCATTGCCGAGGCGGTTGGCGCCGCCCCAGTTCGACGCGAGCCCCGGCCCGCCGCGGACCAGCAGCAGCTTCTGGCCCTCGAGCAGCGGGTTCGCCAGCAGGATCTCCTGCGCCGCCTCCTCGCGCTCCTTGTGGAGGGCGAGGATTCCGGCCAGAGCGTCTGCCTCGCCCCGCAGGGCGCGGTAGAGGAGGACGTCGGCACGCTTCTGGAAGCCGGCCACGCGGGCCAGATACTCAGCGCCCTTGTGATAGCGGTCGCCGAAGGTGTCCTGCTGGTCGGCGACGGCGAGCCGCAGGGATTCGACGGCGTGGCACTCCGCGACCGCTTCCCGGACCGTGGCGAGGGCGTAGTACCGTCGGCGCGCCGCCTTGTAGTCGCCGGGCTCGTGCGGCGTCGTGAACGTGGCGAGCCAGGGCTCGACCTTCGCGCGGACCAGTGGCGCGGCCACGGTGAGGTCGTCGCGCAGGCTGGCCGCACGCATGGCGACGGCGTCGAGATACTGCTTGGCCAGGAAGGCCGGCTCGCCGGGCAGCCAGTCGGTGAGGAACTTCTCGATGCGGGCCATCTGGTGGCGGCGGAAGGTGATCCAGATGCTGTCCGCCCGCTCCCACGCCATCTGGCGGATGGCCACGGGGTCGTCGGCGAAGTCCTTCATCAACTGGCTGAAGAGCTGCTCGCGGCGGGCGATCCGCGTCCGCACGGCGCCCGCACCCGGATTGCTCGCGGCGGGCTGGGGGAGGAACCACAGGCGCGCTGTGCCGTCGGCCGCGACGGGGATGCGGGCGAGGATCTGGTACTGGCCAGGGCCGATGCTCAGGTCCCACGACTGCTGGTTGATCGAGAAGGGCTTGCCGCGGCCGCTGATCGTCCGGCGCTGCGGCAGGAGGCGGAGCCAGCCTTCGCCGAGGCCCGTGCCCAGGGTGAGTGGGTTGCGGCGGTCGAACTGCTGGTGGGCTTCGAGGGTGCGGCAGAGGAAGACGATCTGCCCCGGCTTCGCCTGGGTCAGCCGCGCGATGTCCGCGATGTCGCCGTCCCTCAGGCCATCGAGCCTGGTCCACGCGGCCAGGTCGAGCTTCCGCTGCCCGTCGATGGCCTTGGCTTCCTTGCTCTGCGGGTCGAGCGCCCGGGCGTGCCAGGGGCCGAAGTCGGCGCCGAGGTCGGGGATGGCGAGGCGGTCGTGGAGGATCTCCCACTCGACGATGGCCTTACGGGCCGCGAGCATGGTCTCCTGCCACGTCGCCAGCTTCTCCCAGCTCGGTCGCTTTGGCGCCTCGCGGATGGCCTTGCGGCGGGTGAGCTCCTCGGGCGAGAGCTGGATGACGTCGTCGGCCGCGCCGTAGACCTCGAGCTCGACGTAGACCGAGGCGCTCTGGGGATTCGTCGTCCTGGCCGGCGTGCCGGCCTTGACGTTGTAGGTGCGCCAGATGCGGAACTGCACCCAGTCCATCTTCCCGTCGAGGATCGGGCCGCCGCCCTCGGCGACGAACCAGGTGTGGAAGCCGCCGGCATCGGGGCCGATGACCTTGTCGCCCGAAGTGAAATGGGGCTTGTCGGGGAAGGCAGGCTCCTTGCCGGGGTTCGCGGCGTTGTTCGCGAAGCGGATCTCGAAGTCCTGATTCGCCCTGGTGTCGATGTTGCAGGTGAAGAGGCCGACCTCGTGGATGGGCTTCGGCTCGCCGAGGTAGAAGGTGATGACCGAGGGCTGGCCGTTGACGAAGGCGCGGCCATCGTCGCCCCGCGAGCCGGCATAGCCGTCGGTGAGGAACCGCAGGGAGCCCGCGTTGAGGCCGCCGTTGCTCGTGCAGCGTGCTGCCTTCCGCGACAGCAGGTTGCGGGGATTGCCCGCGACGATCCGCTCGTTGCACCTGGCGAAGGCCTCATCGTTGTTCGCCCACCGCTCGGTCTTCATCTCCACCTGCGCGGCCGACGCGGCAAGCGAGCAGAGCAGGAGGCTGATGGGCAGTTGCAGGGCCGGTCGTCTCATCCCGTTCTCCGTGTGCTGATCGCGGTGTCTGGCACCCGGTGGCTCGCCGACCATTCTACGGCACGGTCGGGGAGGACTCAACTCCGTGGCGGGCGGTTGCACGGTGGGGGGAAACCGGTAGAATCCGCTGGGAGGCCATCCGACTGGATGAGGGCCCGGCCCCATGCGCCACGCCCCAATCGCCTTGCTGTGTCTGCTCACCGCACTGAGCGCCTGCGTGCGGCCGCCCGTGACGCTGCCCGAGCCGACCGAGGGCATCGCGGTCGCCAGCTTCGAGAGCGTGGCCGACTGGCCGGGGCTCGAGGCCAGCCGGCGGGTCGCCAGGGTCGGCAGCGCATCGGGCCTGTGGCGCGCGATGGACAAGACGCCAGGCATCCGCTGCGAGGCCATCCCCCACGACTGGACCGCCTGCAACACCCTGTCGCTCTGGGTCTACAACCGCCGCAAGCTCGACGGCACGGCGTTCATGATGATCCTCGGCTCCGAGCGCAAGGAGACCGAGGGGGCCGACTACTACTCCCTGCGGTTCGACCTGGGGCGATGGCGGGGCTGGAGGCGGTTCGTCATCCCCTTCCGCGAGTTGGGTGTCGCGCGGCAGCCGATGGGCTGGCAGCAGATCGATGCGGTGACCTTCACGGCCAGCGGCTGGGGCAACACGCCGAACCCGAAGGCCGTCGTCGCCTTCGACGATCTCCGCCTGCTCAAGCTCCCGCGCGTCGAGGGGCCGCGGATGACCGACGAGGAGCTCTTCGGGGCGATGAACTTGCGCTACCCGGGCCTCGGCGCCGTGCGCGCCGCGGTCCGGAAGGGCGACTACGCAGCGGCGAAGGCCGCGTGGCTGGAGCACCTGAGGGCGCGCACCGCGCCCAAGTGGTTCATTGACTGGCGCGAGCGGCCGAAGCCCAAGGCCCGGCCGCCGGCAGGCGGCTCGCCGGGTTGGGACTACTACTCCCGACAGCTCGAGGTCGACTGGACGGGCTGGAAGCACTTTCAGCTATCCAAGGGCGGCTTCGGCAAGTCCCGCGAGCCCATCGGCTGGCACTGGATCCGCTACCTCGCCATCAACGCCAGCGGCTGGGGCAACACGCCCGATCCCGAGACGGTGCTCTACTTCGACGACATCCGGCTGGTGGGCAAGGACGAGACGGTGACCCTCGGCGACTTCGAGGGCGGCCTCGGCGCCTGGCGCGGCCTCGAGCTCACCGACGAGCAGGTCAGGAGCGGGAAGTTCGCAGGCAAGTGGCAGCACATGAACCTCAATACCTCGCTTCGCCTCACCGACGTCCCGACCGACTGGACGGCCTTCGACGCGCTCGACTTCTGGTGCTTCTCGCCCAAGGCCACGGGCGCGCGCATGATGATGGTGCTCGACAGCGACCAGCCGGCAGCAGGGAAGGCCGACGAGATATGCAGGCACATCATGCAGGGACACGACTTCGGCCCCGACATCGACTGGGCCGCGGACCCCACCCACTACCGCGAATGGACATACTCCATCAACCGCTTCTACCACTGGCGCACCCTCGCCGAAGCCTTCTGGGAGACCGGCGACGAGAAGTACGCCAGGGAGTTCGCCAGCCAGCTCGTCGATTGGGTGCGGAAGAACCCCGTGCCGCTCGTCACCTCGGGCAACGGCTCCTACACGTGGCGGACCATCGAGTGCGGCATCCGCCAGAGCACCACGTGGCCCGACAGCCTCTATCGCGTCCTCGGCTCCGAGAGCTTCACGCCCGAGGTCGCCGCCACGATGACCAAGAGCATGGTCGAGCACGCCCGCCACCTCATGGCCTGGCCCAGCCGCGGCGGCAACTGGCTCACCATGGAGAGCAACGGCCTCGGCACCATCGGCATCCTGCTCCCCGAGTTCAGGGAAGCGAGACAATGGCGGGAGACCGCGCTCGAGCGTCTGTACGCCGAGCTCGACAACCAGGTCTACCCCGACGGCGCCCAGATCGAGCTGACCACGGGCTACCACCAGGTCTCGCTCAGCAACTTCCTCGGCCTCGCCCGCACGGCGAAGCTCAACGGCGTCCGCCTCCCCCGCGACTACTACGGCAAGCTCCGCAGGATGTTCGAGTACAACCTCTACGTCCAGATGCCCGACGGCCGCACCCCAGGGCTCAACGACGGCGGCATGGGCAGCATCGCCCGCAGCATGGAAACGGCCTTCGAGCTCTACGAGGACCCCGTCTTCGAGTGGGCCGCGACCCGCGGCGCCAGGGGCACCCCGCCCGACCACGCCAGCCACTGCTTCCCCTACGCAGGCCAGATGGCCATGCGCTCGGGATGGGAGCCCGACGCCCACTACCTGCTGATGGACGCCGGCCCCTTCGGCTACGGCCACCAGCACGAGGACAAGCTCTCCATCGTCGTCCACGCCCTCGGCAAGCTCCACATCATCGACCCCGGCAACTACCACTACGACTCGAGCCCCTGGCGGCGCTACACCATCGACACCCCCGCCCACAACACCGTGATGGTCGACGGCCAGCCCCAGCGCCGACGCGGCAAGCCCCGTAGCGAGTATATCCTCAAGGAGCCGCCCCCCACCAACGTGTGGCTCACCAGCGACAGGCTCGACTATGCGGCCGGCCAGTACGGCGGGGGCTACGGCAGCAAGCACCAGGTCAAGGTGGTCCATCGCCGCGAGATCGTCTTCGTCAAGCCCCTCTACTGGCTCGTGGTGGATACCCTGACGGGGGAGGGCGAGCACCTCTACGAATCGCTCTTCCACTTCGACGCCGATGAGGCCGCCATCGACCCCGACGGCCTGACCGTCCGCACCATCGACCCCACGCCCAACTGCCTCATTGCCGCCGCAAGGCAGCCCGGCCTCAAGCTCCGCATCGTCAAGGGCCAGACCGAGCCGACCATCCAGGGCTTCGTCGCAGCCCAGCGCTGGCGACCGAGCTGGAAGGACCCCAAGGCCACCCCGCCCGAGCACGGCAAGCGCGAGATCCCCACCGCCATCTTCGCCCTCAAGGCCAAGGCCCCCGCGCGCCTGGTCACCGTCATCTACCCCTATCGGCAGGGCGAGAAGCCGCAGGTGGGTGTCGAGGACCTGACCCGAGGCGACGCGGTCCATGCCCGAATCCACCTCCCCGACGGCACGGTCGATGAGATCCGGGCAGGCAACGGCGCCGAGGTGCTGCGGGCCTCGAAGGGCGGCGAGCCGCGACCCTGGGCACGCATTGGGATGGGACAGCAATGAACCGAAGATCCCTGACCGGCCTCCTCTGCATTCTTGCATCTGCGCTGACCAGCGTGGCGGAGGAGTACTGGGTCGATCAGCGCCACGCGCTGGCCAACGACGAGAACTCGGGCAGGAAGGGCAATCCCTGGAAGACCGTCGGCAAAGCGGCGGCGACCCTCCACCCTGGCGACACGGTCGTCGTGCGGCCCGGCATCTACCGCGAGCGGGTGGCGCCGAAGCACTCGGGCACGAAGGACAAGCTCATCATCTATCGCGCCGAAGGCCCCGGCGTCGTGCTCAGCGGCGCCGACGCCGTCACCGGCTGGCAGCGCTGCACGCAGAAGGATCTCCCCGGGAATGCGAACTTCGCGAGGATCTGGTGGGCGAGTGCCGGCGGCGCGCCCCCGGCGCTCTTCGTGGACGGCGAGCCGATGGTCAAGGCGCGGGAGCCGAACCGCGGCTGGTGGATCGCCGAGGGTGGCGACACCCACACCCTCGTCGATTCCAGGCATCTTGTCGAACCGGCCGACCGCTGGCTCGGTAGCACCGTCTTCTTCTGGGACGTGAGCACGACGACCCAAGGCTGGCGCCCCGTCGCCGGCTTCGACCCCAAGACACACACGCTCAAGCTCTCCAAGCCGATCTACCGCGACCGCGTGGTCGAGCCGGGCAAAGACCGCTACTACCTCGAGAACAACCTCGCTTATCTCGACCGCCCCGGCGAGTTCGCCGTCGTCTCCTATGCGACGAGCCGCGTCTACCTGTGGCCGCCCGACGGCGACGACCCCAACGACCACCTCATCGAAGCTCCGCATCGCGCCCGCTTCATCGTCGAGTATGGCAACCGCAAGCACCTGCGCTTCGAGGGCTTCGAGATCCGCCACGGCGCAGGCCACGGCGTCGGCTCGTGGTCGAAGACCGCCGAGGACATCACGATCACCCACTGCTGGCTCCACCACAACCTCGGCACAGGGCTCTACCTCCACGTCACCAACGGCCTCACGGTCAAGGGCAACCTGGTCGCCCACAACCACAATGGCGTGAGCTGCTCGACCGTGACCGACGCCGTCATCGAGGCGAATGAGATCGCGGAGAACGCCTTTGACGGCCTCGTCGTCGGCGGAGGCAGCGACGGCGTCGCCATCCGCCGCAACTTCATCCACGGCCACAACCTGTGGGGACATCCCGACAACATCCAGTTTCACGGCGGCCTGCGGAATGTCGTGATCGAGGAGAACGTCCTCCTCGATGGCGGCCAGGCCATCATGATGGAGCAGTGCGACGGCGGCGTCATCCGCGGCAACCTCATCGTCGGCTCGGAGGCCGTCGCCGTCATCTGCGGCCACCGCAACGTCCACCGCTTCAAGATCCTCGGCAACACCATCGCCTTCACCGGCTACGGCCCGCTCAGCTTCACCGGCACG
>CAZDNN010000327.1:0-7378 GCA_964506385.1 uncultured Planctomycetota bacterium | reverse complement strand
CTTCTTTGGTTTCAGGTGCCCTTGGGGTCGAGCGAGATCGCCACGACGACGGGCAAGGCGCCCGCCCCCGGGGTCGTGAGGCGGATGAAGCGGATGGGGATGGTGGGCCGTGGGTTCGTCCACGTCGCGACGCCGAGGCCGATGGCGCCGTCGCCCTGCTTCGAGGTCCAGGCCACCTTCCAGTTCGCGAGGTCCTTCGGCGCATCGAGCGCCCCGATGTCCACCCCTTCGCGGATGGGGATCTCCACCGTCTTGCCGTCGTCGTAACGGACGATATAGACGAGGCACGGGGTCTTCCGTGACGGGTCGAGGCCGATGGCCGCCTGGAGGAAGAAGAGCCGCGACGCCTTCGCCGCCACGGGCACGGCCGTCTCGATGCGCGCTGGCAGCTTCGGGTGGGCAGCGCCGCGCAGGGCGACGCAGGTGCGGCCGTAGTTCTCGCCCGCCGTCATCACGTAGAAGTCTGTGCCGGCGAGACGCACGTCGGCGGCTGGCATGTTGCGGAGGTCGAACAGCCCCGTCGCCAGGACGCCGCCACTCCCAGCCGTCACGGCACCGTTGTGGCTGGCGTTGGCGGCCAGGCGCAGGCTGAGCGGGACGTGCTCCTTCACGCCGTCGTCCACCACCAGGTTGTCGAACCACGCGGTGCCCGTGCCGTTCTGGATGCCGAGGTCGAGGGTCACCCGCGCCGCGTCCTGTGGGATGGCGGCGACGAGCACCTGGTCGTGCCAGTCGCGGGTGCCGAGGAAGCGCTGCGCGAAGTTCTGCGTCTTGCCGCCGACGATGGCGCCGACGTGGAGCTTGGCCGTCGAGTAGGTCTCAGGCCCCTGGGTCACGTCCTCCAGCTTGACCTTCGCGCGGATGACGAGCCGCTTGCCCCGGACCTTGTCGAGCGGCAGGCCGATGCTGTAGTAGACGAGTGCCTTGTCCTCGGAGACGGTCTTCAGGCACTTGCCTTCGACCCCGCCATCCACCAGCTCGACGGCGCCCTTCCCTCTGACTGCCTTGCGCCAGGAGCCCTGCTGGTCGAAGCCCTCCACGAGAACGGGCTCGGCCCCCGCGACGGCGGCCAGGAGAAGCGCGAAGGCGGCGGGTGCGACGCGCTGCGGCATGATGGGGACTCCTTGGGCGGCTTGGGGTCAGGATGGGCGCGCGGCGCGCCAGCCGGCGTGGAGCGTGGCGCTGAGACGGGCGACGAGATTCTTGCTCTCGGGGCGGTTGGCCAGGTTGACGTTCTCGGCGGGGTCGGCCTCGTGGTCGTAGAGCTCGCGGGCGACGGGCTCTTCGCCGAGCCTGCCCCACTCGGTGTAGCGGTAGCGGTCGGTGCGGATCGAGTGGCCCATGTACTGGCCGCGCGGGTACTGGCTGAAGGCCGCCTTCTTCCAGGGGCGCGCGGGGGCGTCCATGAGGGGGGCGAAGCTCGTGCCCTCGACGCCGTCGGGGACCGGCAGGCCACAGAGCTCGCAGAGGCTGGGATAGATGTCCACGAACTCGACGAGGGCCTTCGTCGGCTTGCCCTTGGCCTTCTGGCCTGGCGAGGAGCAGATCATGAGCACGTGTGCGGAGGTCTCGAAGTTGGTGTGCTTGCACCACAGGCCGTGCTCGCCGAGCTGCCAGCCGTGGTCGCCCCAGAGGATGACGACCGTCTTCTCGCGGAGGCCCAGGCGGTCGAGCTCGGCGAGGAGCCGGCCGATCTGGGCATCGACGTAGCTGGTGCAGGCGTAGTAGCCGCGGATCAGCTCGAGGGCCTTCTTGTCGTCTACGGGGCCGACGGCGGGGATGTCGCTGTAGGCGCGGAGCTCGCCGGAGTTGTGGAGGGCGATCTTGGGGCAGTCCTTGGGCGGGAATGGGTTGTCGGCCAGGGTCAGCTCGCCGGGCGGATAGAGGTCGTAGTACTTCTTCGGTGCGACGAAGGGCAGGTGGGGCTTGAGGAAGCCGACGGCGAGGAAGAAAGGCTTGTCCTTGACCTCCCGCATGACGCGGATGGCCTCGTCGGCGGTCATGCCGTCGGCGAGGTCGCTGTCGGCCACGTCGGGGTCCTCCCAGGCAGGGCCGCGCAGGCGGACCCTCGGCCGCGAGACCTTCAGCACCAGGCCCGTCTTCGGGTCCCGCTGGAGGACTTTGGTGGGCTTGAGCTTGCCCTCGGCCTTGAGCCTCGCGCGCTCGGCGGCCAGGGCTTTGAGCGTCTCGGGCTTCCTGTAGCCTCCGCCGCGGGGCCGCCAGTGCTTCACGCTCCAGGAGGCAGGGTCGTCGAGGCCGCCGTGGTAGATCTTGCTGAAGCTCTGGCAGTGGTAGCCGTGGGACTTGAAGTGCTGCGGCAGGGTCACCACGTCGGGCAGATGGAGGCGGAAGTGGGTCTGGAGGTCGTAGACCCTGGTTGTGTCGGGCCGCCGCCCGGTCAGCAGCGAGGTGCGGGACGGGCTGCACACCGCCTGCTGGCAGTAGGCGCGCTGGAACAGCGTGCCGGCGGCGGCAAGGGCATCGATGTTCGGCGTGATCATCTTCCTGTGGCCGTAGCAGCGCGCCTGGGGCCGCAGGTCGTCCACGGCGATGAACAGCACGTTGAGGCGCTCGCGCCTGCGCCCGGCGCCAGCGGCGAGGGGGGGCAGTGCGGCGAAGGCCAGCCCCCCTGCTCCTGCGAGCAGGCTCGAGGACAGGAATCGGCGGCGGGTCGGATGGGCCATAGGAACTCTCCTGTGGGAACGGCAGTCGCGATGCCCACCAGCATGACAGCGGGCCCGCCACCGCGCAAGTGACGGTCTGAGCACGTTGCCACCAGCGACGGCACATGCTATGCTGCGTCTGCGTCGGGCGAGTTTGTGGAAAGGAGCTTCCCATGCGAAGGTCGCCTTCTCTCATCACGGTGCTCATCGTCGTGCTGGCCTCCGCCGCTCAGGCGGGTGCGCCGAGGCCGCGGCGCAGGCCGAAGCCCGTGTTGCCCATGCCAGGCACGACCATCCTGACCGAGGGCTTCGAGAAGGGGCTCGAGGGCTGGACGATGACGCCGCCCGGGGTGTTCACCTGGGTGGACGACGCCAAGCAGGCGCACGGCGGCCGCGGCTGCGTCACCAGCAAGGTGGCTGCTGACCGCAGAGCCAACTTCCTCGAGCGCGAGATGGCGTTCAACCCGACGAGCATCTACCGCTTCGAGTGCTGGGCGCGGGCGAGCCACCCCGCGGGCAAGCTCGTGCTGTGGCGGCGTCAGGGCGGGAAGCGCTCGATGATGGGCTCGTGGCCGGGGGTTGGGAAGCGCTGGCGGAGGTTCGAATGCCAGTTCACCGTGCCCGAGGGCGGGAAGTGGGCGTTCCAGGTCATTGCCCCCTCGTCGCACGGGGCGCCGCCGTGCACGATGTGGGTCGATGACATCCGTCTCATCGAGACGAAGATGGCGCCCGCGACCAACCTCACTCAGAACAAGGGCTACGCCCGCCAGCCGCTCCTCGCCGTCGATGGCACGGGCCTCGTCTGGGTCTCGTGGCTGACCCACCTCGATGGCGCCGACGTGTTGATGACGGGCCGCATCGACGTCCAGGGCGAGCAGTGCCGCCTCGCCGACCCTCGGCCCGCGCGGACGCCGAAGGGCGCCTACCTGCTCGGCGCCGACCTCGTCGGCGACCGCCAGGGCGCCCACCTCGTCTACGCCTGCGAGACGGGGGGGAACTGGGATGTCTACGCGAGCGTGTTCGGCGGCGAGGGCGTGGCAGCGCCCGTGCGCATCACCCGCGATGCCGCCGTGGACGCCAAGCCGGCCGCGACGCTGCTCGGCGACAGGCTGTGGGTGGCCTGGGAGAGCAACCGCGACGGCCCGCGGCAGGTCTATGTCAGCCCGACGGACTCGCCGAGGCCGCTTCGCGTGTCGCAGGACGGCGTCAACAGCTACGACCCGGCCGTCGCCGCACACGGCAAGGAGCTGTGGATCGTCTGGCACGCCTACGCCGACGGCAACTACGACATCTACGGGCGGACGATGAAGGCGAATGGCCAGCTTGGCCCAGTGCAGCGTCTCACCCGCGACGCGCAGGTCGATCGCCACCCCCGCCTGCTCTCGTGCAGCCACGGCCTGTGGATCGCCTGGCAGCGCGAGATCGTTCCCACCGGCGCCATCGAGAGCACCCGCCAGTATCGCACCGGCGTGGTCCGCACCCGCGAGACCTGGCTGTGCCGATGGGACGCCGACGGCCTGAAACCAGCCGCCGGCATCGGGCAGACAATCCTCCCACAGCGCAGCGAGATGCCCGCTCTCGCTGCGGACGGCGCAGGCCGCATCTGGATCACCGCCCGGCGAGGCAGGGGCCAGAACATCGGCTGGGACAGCGTGCTCCAGTGCTACGCCGGCGGCGAATGGGGCGAGCCGCGCCACCTGTCTACGGCCGCAGGCTGGGACGGCCGCGGCGCCATCGCCGTCACGAAGAACCGCGTGCTCGTCGCCTACCAGGTGGGCCGCACCCCCGCCTTCCGCACCGCCGAGGAATCGGTCAAGGCCGTCAGCGACATCTGCATCACCAGCCTCCCCCTTGCCGATGCCCCGGCCGCCTCGCCGCCCAGGGTCGAGGGGCTCGCCGAGGACACCGAGCCCCACCTCCTCGCGAAGCTCCGCAAGCAGCTCGGCGAGCAGAGCCCCCGCCGGACCATCGACTACAACGGCCAGAAGCTACACCTCTTCTGGGGCGACCTCCACGAGCACACCTCCATCTCCATCTGCAACCGCTGGGGCGATACCAGCCCCGACGACAACTATGCCAACGAGCGCGACATCGTCAACGCCGACTTCTCCGCCATGACCGACCACGGCTACAACTTCAACGCCGCCCTCTGGCACCACATGGCCAAGATCAACCGCATCAACCACGACCCAGGCCGATTCGTTACCTTCCTCGCCGAAGAGTGGACATCCACCACCGAGAAGTACAGCGACAAGTACCCCGAGGGCTACTACGGCCACCGCAACCTCATCTTCGCAGACCCCTACTTCCCACGCTGGTACAACGCCAAGGACGACAGCACGCCGAAGCAGATCTGGGACGACCTCCGCAGACGCAAGGCCAACTTCGTCCACATCCCCCATCAGCTCGCCGACACGGGCAACGTGCCGACCGACTGGGGCTTCAACGACAAGGTGGCGCAACCCGTCGCCGAGATCTTCCAGGCACGCCAGAGCTACGAGTATGAGGGCGCGCCCCGCCAGGCCCGCAGGACCATCAAGGGCCACTTCATCCAGGACGCGTGGGCCAAGGGCATCGTCATCGGGGTCATCGCCAGCCCCGACCACGGGGGAGGGCAGGGCAAGGCCGCCATCTTCGCGCCCGAGCTCACCCGCGAGGCCCTGCTCGACGCCCTCCGCGCCCGCCGCTGCTACGGCACCACCGCCGCGCGCATCTTCCTCGACGTCCGCGTCAACGGCCACCTCATGGGCGAGGAGATCACCCTCAGGAGGGACGAGCCTATCACCGTCACCGCCAAGGCCATCGGAGCCAACGACATCGACCGCATCGAGCTGTGCCGCAGCAACGAGTTCATCTACACCAGGCCCGGGAAGGGCCGGGACGCCGCCTTCACCTTCACCGACCTCAAGCCGCTCGACGGCACAAGCTACTACTACGTCCGCGTCCAGCAGGCCGACGGCGAACTCGCCTGGACCTCCCCCGTCTGGGTCACCCGCAAGTAGGCGTCCCGCCCACCTGCGGAGTGTCGCGGGGCGAGGTTCGAGGGGCGAGTGGAAGAGAGGAAAAGGTAACTATTCAGCCGCCTGAAGTGCCGCCGAGGTGCGGGAGAAGGTCATTGGCTTCTGGCGCGCCTTCCGCGCCGAGTGCCCCGACGTGCCAGTCGAGACCCGCGGCACCAACCTCTCGACCGGCATCGACCTGTCGAGCGACGGCTCGCCGCTGCGCGACATCTACCGCGGCGGATTCGCCATGGAGCCCCCGCCTAACTCCCCGTGGGCCGCGCTCAACAGCGACTTCGGCCTCGAGCTCATCGGCTGGATGTCCCGCATCGCCGAGCTCCCCGCCGACGGATATCCCTTCCGCTTCTACACCCACGACCCCTGGTGGCTCAACAGCCCCTGGCTGGACCGCTGCGGGCGCGAGCCCCACGACATCTACATGCCTCTGTCAGTCTCCCGCATCGACGCCGAAGGCAGGACGTGTCCGCCCACGGCCATCGACTTCCTCACGTGCGACGACTCCTACGGCCGCATGCCCGACCAGGTCCCCAACGAGGTCATCCCCCACATCCTCGAGTGCCGCGACCGCGCGCCCGACGCGCCCGGCCCGCTCGTGTGGGTCTATCCCTTCGACGAGTACCACGACTGGACCTTCGGCGAGCCGAGCCGCATCGGCTACGTTTTCTTTGGCGACTGGTTCATGCGCGGCGCCGTCAACAACGGGCTGCCGCTGAACACGGTGGTCAGCACGCGCAACCTCGCCGGCGCGGCCGCCGCGCGGCCTGGCCTGTTCCGTGAGTGCGTGCTCGTCAGTCCAGTGCCCGACGCGGGGACGGCGTGGTCGTCGATCCTGCTGGACCACGTGCGCAGCGGCGGCTGCGTCCTGCTCTACGGGCCTGTGGGCCACGGCGGCGGCGAGCTGCTGGACGCGCTGAACGTGGAGCGGGCGGAGTCGCTCGCAGGCGAGTTCGAGCTGTTGCTCCATCCGCTGTCGGAGCGCTTTCTGGGGCTGCCCTACCCGACCGTTCTGCTCCATGATCGCCTGCTGTCGGCGGGCGGCATGTGCGGCCGGATCGCCGACGCGTCTGACGGCCACACCCGCGCGCTCGCGCTCGCGAGACAGGGTGGGGAGGCCCGCGTGGCCGCGCTGGCCCGGCGGCTGCCCGAGTGGGAGGGGGGCGCCATCGCCTGGGTGCGCGGCACGGTGTCGTGCGACCCCGACAGGATGACGGGCCATCTGCTGATGCCGCTCGACCCGGAGGAAGCCTTCCCCGGCGAGATGCTCATGCGGCTCGCACTGGCGGAGCTCGGCTGCGAGATCCTCGCCGAGAAGCACAGCGCGACGCAGCGCAGCCCCATGCTCGTCGTTTCGAGGCACCGCAACGGCTTCTTCTTCAGCGGCTACTCGCCGGACACGACGCTGCGCAGCCACTTCCGCTTCCCGCAGGGCGCCCCCGTGCTCCTCGGCCTGGAAACGCAGCTCGCGGCAGGGCGATCGACCTACACGATGCCGCGAGCCTGGCGGCGGGAGTGCCGTGTGTTCGTCGAGCAGGACAACGGCGAGGTCTCGTGCGTCGAGCGGCATTCGGGGCAGATCGGCGTGAGCGGCGCTGACGCGGATGAAGGCCGCCGCTCTCGACCTCGTCTTCTGCGACATGCTCACCTATCAGCCCGTGGCAGAAGTCCGTTCGGACTGCGTGCGGGTCTTCGGGCCGA
>CAZDNN010000326.1:0-7428 GCA_964506385.1 uncultured Planctomycetota bacterium | reverse complement strand
ACGCGGAACGAGTCGGTTCGCATGTACGTGATGAGGCCGACGGAGCCCTCGTCGCCGATCTCGATGCCCTCGTAGAGCTGCTGGGCCACCCGCATGGTGCGGCGGGGGCGGAAGCCGAGGCGCACGGAGGCCGCCTGCTGGAGCTGGCTCGTGGCGAAGGGCGGCAGGGGCCTGGCGGCGGTGCGCTTCGTCACCACCTTCGCCACCGCGAAGCCCTGGCTCTCGATGCGCGCCAGCAGGGCGCGGGCCTCCTCCTCGTTGGCGATGGCCACCTTCTCGCCGTCCACCCTGGCGAGCTCCGCGCGGAAGCTCGCGCCCTCGCGCTCGGCCTCCGGCGTGGCCAGCGGCACGAGGCTGGCGGTGATCTTCCAGTACTCCTGGGGCTCGAAGGCCTGGATCTCCTTCTCCCGCTCGACCACGAGGCGGAGGGCGACGGACTGGACGCGGCCAGCGCTCAGGCCCCTGGCGACCTTCTTCCACAGCAGCGGGGAGAGCTGGTAGCCGACGATGCGGTCGAGGATGCGGCGGGCCTGCTGCGCGTTCACCAGGTCCATGTCGATGTCGCGGGGCTGGGCGAAGCCCTTGCGGACGCCGCGGCTCGTGATCTCATTGAAGGTGACCCGCCGGATCACCGCTTTCTTCAGCCGGAGGGCCTGGGCGAGATGCCAGGCGATGGACTCGCCCTCGCGGTCGGGGTCTGGCGCCAGGTAGACGGCCTCGGCCCCCTTCACGGCGCGCCGCAGCGCCTGGACCACCTTCTGCCGCGAGGGCAGCACCTGGTAGCGCGGCTTGAAGCCGTCCTCGATATCCACGCCGAAGGTCTTCTTGGGCAGGTCGCGCACGTGGCCCATGCACGACGCGACGTGATATCCCTTGCCGAGGATCTTGCCGATGGTCCGCGCTTTGGCGGGCGATTCCACGATGACGACAGACTTCGCCACTGATGCTCCTCGATGGCAGAGGTGGTACGGGAGGGAGTTTATATCACACGCCGCTGCGAGGAGTCAAGCTGTGCTCGCGCCGCCGAGGGCGAGCGGGACAAGAGAACTGCACTCCCTGGGCAGATTCCATGTGCCCCACCCTTTGACAGATTGCGGCTGGATCGCTATAATCCACCGATCCCTGGAGGAGACCGCGCGTGGGGAGCGTCGCCGCTGGAGGCGTTGGCGGCATGGTGGACCAAGAGCTGGTGGAGCGTGTGGCCGCTGAGTTGGACCTGCCGGCCGAGGCCGTGGCGGCGACGGTGGCGCTGCTCGGGGAGGGCGGCACGGCGCCGTTCCTCGCGCGCTACCGCCGCGAGCGGACGGGGGGGCTGAACGAGCGTCAGATCCGCGCCGTGGACCGCTGCTGCCGCGAGCACCACGCCCTGGCCCGCCGCAAGGCCAAGATCCTGCGCCAGCTCGAGGGGCGAGACGGGCTGCCCGCCGGGCTGCGCGAGCGCATCGAGGGCTGCGCGGACCGCTTCGAGCTCGAAGACCTCTATCAGCCCCATCGCCCCCGAGGCCGCACCCCCGGCGCGCTGGCTCGCGACCGCGGCCTCGAGCCTCTCGCCGACGCACTCGTCCACCCGCCTCCCGACGTGCCCGCATCCCTCACGGACATGGCGTTGCCCTACACGAACCCCGAGCGCGAGGTCCCCGACGTCGCCACGGCCCTCGCCGGCGCGCGGGACATTCTGGCCGAGCGGGTGGCAGCCAACCCGGACACCCGTCAGCGGCTGCGCCGGCTCCTCGGGGAGACGGGCATCGTCCGCGTCACCGTCGTCGAGGGCAAGGCCGGCGAGCACAGCAAGTACGAGATGTACTACGACTTCGCCGAGCCGGTGCGGGAGATCCCGTCGCACCGCATCCTGGCGGTCCGCCGCGGCGAGAAGGAAGGCTGGCTCAGGACCCGCATCGAGGTGGACCGCGAGCAGGCGCTGGCCATCCTGCGCGAGGCGCACCCCGCGCCCGAAGGCATCACCGCGCCAGTGGTGGACGAGGCGATCGTGGATGCGTGGGACCGCCTGCTGTGCCCGTCGCTCGAGCGCGACATCCGCGCCCGGCTCAAGCGCCTGGCCGACGCCGAAGCCATCGCCGTCTTCGCCCGGAATCTCCGCGGCCTGCTCCTCCAGGCGCCTGCCGGGCCGCGGCGCACCCTCGGCGTCGAGCCCGGCTGCCGCACCGGCTGCAAGCTCGCCGCCGTGGACGAGCGGGGCAAGCTCCTCGAAGCCTGCACCATCTTCCCCCACGGGCCGGACGCGAAGCCCGACGAGGCCCGCGCCGCCGCCAGGGCGCTCATCGAGACGCACAACCTGGAGGCCATCGCCATCGGCAACGGCACGGCCTCCAGGGACACCGAGCTGTTCTTCCGCCCCATCCTGCGCGAGCTGCGCGACCGCAGGCTCATCCGCATGATCGTCAACGACGCGGGCGCCAAGGCATACGCCACGTCGCGGGCCGCCCGCGAGGAGTTCCCTGACCTCGAGCCCGCGTTCCGCAGCGCCGTGAGCATCGCCCGCCGCTTCCAGGACCCACTCGCCGAGCTCGTGCAGGTGGACCCCAAGGCCATCGGCGTCGGCCAGTACCAGCACGACGTCAATCAGCAGGCCCTCCGCGAGGCCCTGACGGCCGTCGTCGAGAGCTGCGTGAGCCTCGTCGGGGTGGACCCAGCGCGCGCCACCGCCGTCCATCTCGCCCACGTCGCGGGCCTCGACAACGCCACAGCACACGAGCTGGTCCAGCACCGGGCCGAGCACGGCCCGCTGCGCTCGCGGGCCGACCTCATGGCACTGCCGCGGGTGGACGGCCGCCGCTTCCTCCAGGCCGCCGCCTTCCTCCGCATCGCCGACCCCGAGAACCCACTCGACGCCACCGCCATCCACCCCGAACGCTACGACCTCGTGGCACGCATGGCCGCTGACGCCGGCACCGATGTGCCAGGCCTCCTAGGCAACCGCGAGCTCGTCGAGCAGATCGACTTCAGCCGCTACGAAGCCGACGGCTGCGGCCCGCCCACCCTGCGCCTCATCCGCCGCGAGCTGCTACAGCCGGGCAAAGACCCCAGGCGGCCATTCCGCTGCGTCGAGCTCCGCGACGACCTCACCGCAGTCGAGGACCTCAAGGTCGGAATGATCCTTGAAGGCACCGTCACCAACGTCACCAACTTCGGCGCCTTCGTGGACGTCGGGATCCGCGAGGACGGCCTCGTCCACATCTCCGAGCTCGCCCGACGCTTCGTCCAGGACCCCAACGAGGCCGTCCAGGTCGGCGACATCGTGAAGGTCAAGGTCCTGGCGGTGGACACCGAGCGCCGCCGCATCAGCCTGAGCATCAAGCAGGCCATCCCGCCCAAGCGCAAGCCTCGCCCCAGGAGGCCCGCCCCCAAGCCCCGCGACCAGGTGCCGCGCCCGCGCAAACCCCGGCCCCCCAAGAAGCCCAGACGCGACCCCAAAGCCCCCGCCACCCGCGAGGACATCGAGCGCCTCATGGCCCACTTCAACAAGCGCTAGCCCGCATTCCTCAGTGTGCCGTGAACGGTGGTGTCCACAGCCTGGGATTGTGCGACAAGACGTGGTCTCCGGCTACTTGGCTCCTGTTGCGGGAAGTCCCTTGGGGAAGGGGCGGCCGGATGGCGTGGTGCGCCGTGGTGTCTTGGTGCCGCGGGCAGCCGGGGGGGCTGGACGCTCAGCGGGGCTGCTCGACAGAGGGCGAGCCGCTCAGCTTCCGCCGATGCGGCGGATCTGGACGCGCATGCGGGCCTGGAGCTGGTCGCGGATCTGCTTCTGGCCTTCGTCGGTGATGATCCAGTCGCCCGAGGCGAGGCGCTTGACGGCGACGTTCTGGAACTCGAAGACCTCGCCAGTGCCGACGTTGCGAAGGCGGTAGAGCTGGATCTGGCCGGAGTACTGGTCGTTGCGGTCAATATTGACGGTGAAGGGTGCGTTGGGGTTGTCGTCGTCGGGGCCGAGTTCGCGGAAGAAGTGGCTGATGCTGGTGACGAAGTCGTTGCGGTCGAGTTGGCTGTAAACGATGTCGCCCGTCTGGAAGGACTCGACGGAAATGGGCTCGAACGTGTCGGGCTGGGCCACCACGGCGGTCTTGGGAGCGGCGAGGAGCTGTGGCCATTTGAACCACTTGGGGAGGCGTCCCTCTTGATTGAGCTTGGTGATGATGGCTGCCCCGACGAGCATGGCCATCAGGAGCATGGGTACAGCTACGGTGATGCCGAGGATAACCCACTTGCGCCGGCGATCGCGCCTCTCGAGCGCCTCGCTCATCTCGACATACCAGTCTACGTCCTCGCGCCGCCTGGCCATTGGCCTCTCCTGTGGGGCAACGTGTCGCCTGCATTCAGCTTGTGCGTCGGCTTGCTGGGGAATCTTCTGGCGCGCACCGCCTACGCACCATCGGTATTGTAGACTCGCCGGCGCCCGATGTCAAACTCCCAGGCCGGCTGGCTAAGCGCAGGGTGCGAAAGACCCTACGCTGCCTGCCCGGCACACCCCAGTAGTCGTCTCAGAGCCTGTCCTGCTGCATGCTCTGTCCGGGCATCGGGGTTGCACCGCCAGTTCCGTGCTGCTATAGTGCGACGCCCGACGAACCGCCCGTCAACCGCGGACAGGAGAGCATGGCATGGGCGACTTCTGCGTGCAGGACGGCCAGACGATGGTTCTCATCGGCGACAGCATCACCGATTGCGGGCGACGCAATCCCGACGGCGCGCCACTCGGCAACGGCTACGTCGCCTTCTTCACCGATCTCGTCACCGCCCGATGGCCGGACCGCGACATCCGCTTCGTCAACAAGGGCATCGGCGGCAACACAATTCTCGATCTGGCAGGACGTTGGGACGATGACGTGCTGGCGGAGCGGCCCGACTGGCTGTCGGTCATGATCGGGATCAACGACCTGCATCGCACCCTCAACGGCGTCTTCGACATCCCGCCGCAGGTCTACCGCGAGCACTACGCCCGGCTGCTGGGCCAGGTGGTCGAGCAGGTGGGCCCGCGGCTGGTGCTGCTCGAGCCGTTCTACATGATGACGGGGGCTGAGGCGAGCGAGGCACAACAGGTTGTGCTCGGGCTCCTGCCGCCCTACATCGAGGTGGTCCACGAGATGGCCGAGCGGTTCGGCGCACGCCTCTGCCGCACCCACGAGATGTTCGCCCGCCAGCTCGAACATCGCCCCAGCGCCGCCTTCTGCGCCGAGCCCGTCCACCCCAACCGCACGGGCCATCTGCTCATCGCCTGGGAACTCCTGAGCACCCTGGAGGACTGACCGCCCGGGCTACCCCCGCGAAGGGTCGTGGCAGGGGAGGCTACCGCTGGGTCGACCCAGCCTTGACATCCCTCGTCTTGTATGCAATCATCGGAGATGGCTTCCGAGGACATCAGGGCCGGTCAACCAGAGGAGTGGGAAGGAGGCTGGCTATGCAGGCCACGTCGGTCCGCTGGGCGACCGCCCTGGCCCTCGCCGCTTTCGTCCTGGCACCCCTGGCGGGAGCTGTCGCCGAGGAGCCTACGTCGGGCATCCCCGTCGGCGGCAAGACCCCCGCCTTCACGGTCCAGGACGTCACGGGCGCGGCCAAGGGCGGGAGGATCTGCTACATATGACGCAATGGGGGGCGTCCGATGTTCCTCGTCTTCGCGAGGGCGCTGGACGACCGCTTGGCCAGTCTGGCCAAGGCCATCGAGACGAACGTGGCGGCGAACAAGGGGGACAGGCGGTCCGCCTTCTTCGTCCTCCTCATCGACAACAACGCCGAGAATCAGGAGAAGGTGGCTGCCTTCGCCGACAAGCGCGGCGTCACCCTCCCCATGACCATCGCCCTGGAGGGCAGCAAGGGGCCGGGTGCCTACAAGCTCAATCCCGACGTCCCCATCACAGTGCTGCTCTACAAGCGGAAGAAGGTCAAGGCTAACTTCGCGCTCCCCGCCGCCAGCGACGGTGAGGCACAGGCCAAAGAGATGGCGGCGATTGTCGCCGCCGCCGGCGAGGTCTTCTAGCAACGCTCGCTGATTGCCAGACCTCCTGATGGGGCAGGCGGCCCGCCGTGGCCGCCTGCCCCATCCTCTGCGCCGCCGTCGGCGCAGACCCCTGCAACGCCAGATTGTCAAAGAGCCGCGTGCGGCGACGGGGCGGCCAGGAGAAGATCGGCTACGACGGCCCCGTCATGGCCGAGCCCTTGAGCCAGACCGTCCGCGAGCTCTCGCCCTCTCCCGGCGGGAGAGGGAAAGAGCGGGGCCTGCGTCCGGCCGGAATCCGACCCGCCTACGGCGGGCAGAGGTCCGTGTTGTGGGTCTGTCGCCGCCTTGCGGCGGTCTGTAGTGCCGCCTTCAGGCGGTCTTCTCCTCACGTCGTGCTGCCGGGCGCGGGAGCGGTTCCGGGTTCCTGGTTCCAGGTTCCAGGGGTCGGAGAAGACGCCCACGCGGCGGCGAGCGGTTTCAGGTTGCGGGTCTCAGGTTTCAGGGGTCGGAGCAGACGCCGACGCGGGAGTCCTCCCGCAACCCGGAACCCGGAACCCGGAACCGTTCTCTTTTCGCCATAAGTCCAGAAACCCCCGTCGCCGCGCGCTTGTTACAAGAGCCAGAGCCGGATTTTTCGGGGCCATGCGTCGTTGTAACGGTAGAGGGGGAGAGTCTCAGGAGGCCCGACCATGCCCAGCACGCCCGATACCGACGTTCCATACACCAAGGTCTGCACCCGGTGCGGCCAGAGGAAGTTCGTCCCGGAGTTCTACCTCAACCGCCAGACCGGCTACCGCCCGCCCCACTGCAAGGTCTGCCACCGCGCCCACATGCGACGCTACTATGCCGAGAACGGCCCGGCCTGCCGCGAGCGAATGCGCCGCTACCGCGCAGCGAACAAGGCGCGTATCGGCGAGAACACCCGGCAGTGGAAGCGTCGCCACCCCGAGCGGGTCCGTGAGTACTCCAGGCGCTACCGACGCCGCAACCCCCAGCACGAGGCCTGTCGTCGGGCCTCGCACGCACTCCGCGAGCTCGGCCTCCTCGAGGTCGCCGACACCTGCGAGGACTGCGGCGCTCCCGCCGACGTGATGCATCATCCCGACTACTCCGACCCCTGGCGCGTCGTCCCCCTCTGCCACCGCTGCCACGCCGCCCGCCACCACGCCGTCTGGCGCCGCACCGGCGGCGGACCCATCAAGTATCCCGAGGAATACGATGAGGAGTGATGCGTGATGCGTGATGCGTGACGCGGAGAACGGACGCCATCGTTCACGGTATCGCCTGCCCTGAGCGCAGTCGGAGGGTTCACGCCATCGGTCTGGATGCTGGATGCTGGATGCTCGCCCCCGGGCCAGACGCCATCGTTCACCTGATCGTTCACCCCACCGACTTCCGTCGTCCTCGTCGTCGTCGTCGTCCTCGTCCTCGATTTCTTCTCTTGTCTGGTCTCTTGGGGGAACCTTTCTTGAGGAAGCTCG
>CAZDNN010000325.1:0-7431 GCA_964506385.1 uncultured Planctomycetota bacterium | reverse complement strand
CGCCATCCAGAACATCCACCTGTGCCTCACCCACATCGCCTTCCTCCAGACCATCGAGGCCCTCATCGCTCGTGGCGGAGGCTCCCGCGGCGGCTACATGATCCTCGACGACGACGGCGACCTCCGGGTCGAGACCAAACGCGGCCGCGAGCTGCCCCACCGCAGCGAGAACCTCGACCTTCGCAACGAGATCCTCGAGACCCGCCTCGCCGGCCCCGGCCATTTCGAGGTCACCCCAGTCCCCGTCCGTCCCATCCCCGACGACGACTCCTGGTACGAAACCACCTGGCGCGAGTGGCTCGAAGGGCGCATCTTCCACGTGGACGGGTGACTGCACCCATGTCCCCTGACCGCGACCCCCTGATGTCGGCCGACGCGAACCGGCGGATGTTCGACGGCATCGCCGGGCGGTACGACCTGCTCAACCGGCTGCTGACGCTCGGCCTCGACCGACGCTGGCGGCGACGAGCCGCGGCCGCGCTGGAGCCGCGTGCCGGCGGGCGCTACCTCGACATCGGCTGCGGCACGGGCGACGTGGCGCTCGGTCTCCTGCGGCAGGCCCCCGAGGCGCTCGTGACGGGGGTGGACCCCGCCCAGCAGATGCTCGCGATCGCGGCGAGAAAGGCACAAAGGGCGGGCGTCGGGCCGGGCCGGCTCTCGCTGTCCGTCGGAGACGCGATGGCGCTGCCCTTCGCCGATGGGGCCTTCGACGGCATCGCCAGCGCGTTCACACTCCGCAACTTCGCCGACCGCGCCGCGGCCCTGGCCGAGATGCGCAGGGTCCTTGCACCTGGCGGCCGTCTCGCCATCCTGGAGACCAGCGTGCCGCGCAACCCGGCCCTGCGGCTCGGGCACTGGCTGCACATGCACACCGCCGTCCCGCTGCTCGGCTGGCTTTTTGCGGGCGACGCCCGCGCGTACTGCTATCTCGCGGCTTCGACGGAGGCCCTGCCGCCGCCCTCTTCGATTGTCGCCGAGCTTGGCGAGGCCGGCTTCCGCGATACGAGCGCACGCTCCCTCACTGGTGGCGTCGTGACCCTCTACACGGTCATGGCCTGTTGATGCCAGCCGGCGGGCGGCCGGCTACTCGCCCTTGGGGGTGAGAGAGAAGGCGATGGCGCCGTCGAGGATGCCGAGGGCGATGCCGCGGCGGAGGCGGAGGCCGTCGAGGATGAAGAGGCCGTCGCCGACGAAGGTATCGCCGTCCTTCTTCCTGCGGAGGACCGTGCCCGGCGGGAGCGGCTTGAGGAGGCAGCGGAGGGGGCAGCGCTCGGTGCTGTTGCGCTTGCCTTTCTGGGTGCGCTTGGCGGGGTCGTGGAGGATGAGCCAGGTGGCGCCGCGGCGTCGCTCGTAGCCGACGACCGTCAGGTAGTGGCCGCCGGTACGAGTGTAGGCGGCGCCTTCGCCATCCTCCGCGGCGTACCAGCCGACGTTCACGATCAGGCTCGACGTCCCTCTTACGGCCCGGAGCATCCAGGGGATGGTGGGACGCTCGGCGACGCGGCAGTTCCTGGTGCGCCAGCCGGCGTACTCGGTGGCCGCGACGTAGCCCTTCTCGGCGCAGTACCTGCGGATCCCCTGCATGATGCCCGTGGGGCCTGTGCCTTTCGTGGAGTTGGTCCGCATGTACTCCTGCGCGCCAAGGGTGCGGATGAGCTCGAACTGCTCCGTGGGGCCGGGCGTGGCGGCGGACAGCAGGTTGGGGAAGCCGTGGGTGTCGAGCCACACGATGGCGTTGGCAGCGGCCGTGGGGCCGCAGTAGGCCCCGCCGTTGCGCGGCAGGGAGCCGTAGGCGCGGTCGGCCTGATAGAAGTCGGGCATCGTCGCCAGCTTCGCCACGTATCGTCTCCCCCCGAGCATGTCCGTCAGGGGAGCGCAGCCCGCCAGGCTGAGACAGAGCAGCAGGGCCAGCTTCCGCACGCCGTCCTCCTTGGCTTTCGAGCCCGCCTACAGGCCGTAGACCTCGTCGGGGCAGAGCACTCGCGGGAAGTCCCGACGCAGGTGCAGCCTTGCGTGATAGCACAGCTCGCACTTGGCGACGTAGCCGCCGCGCGGCTCGAGGCCCCGCTCGATGGCCATTCGCAGCAGGCCGACGGGGCCTGCCTCGCAGACCACCCGGACAACCGGGTTCGCGACGAGGTTCGCCTGCGTCAGCAACTCGGCTGGGGGCGTCCGCCGCGCGTTGCCCAGGACGATGCCGCAGTTGGTCTGGAGGTTGCCATAGGGATCGAAGTGGAACTCCCAGGTGCGGTCAATGTCGAACATCTCGGCGCAGCGCACCGTCTCGAACGCCTCGATGGGCTGCTTGTCCAGGTAGCGTGCCAGATGGCGATAGGCGTTCCCCGTCATCCACTGCGGCGGATGCGCGCGCACGTGCTCGCGGAGGGCATCCTCATCGCGGCTCATTCGCTCGAGCGCGGCGCCGCGGGACTCGTCGGGGGCGCTCCCGATGACATTTGCCTCGCCGCAGAGCGCCAGCATCTCGTCGTAGAAGATCGTGCACTCGCCGCCCGCCAGGTGGATGACCCGCGGCAGGCGATGGAAGACCCGCAGATACGCCAGGCAATCCTCCTTCGCCATCACCACATGGGGCCGCTCGGGCCGGCAGGCGAACAGGCAGTGGCGGCAGGCGATCGTGCACTGATATGTCCAGAGGAGCCCGGCGACGTTGAACCGCTTCGGGTTCACGCACCATCGCACGCCGTGCTCGTGGAGCGCCGCCGCGAGGTCGCCCATGCCGCTCTCCTGTCGCACGGCAGGCTACGCGGGCCTCCTGCGCGTGTCAAGGCCGTTTCGCCGTTGATCGTCGGCGGGGGGATGCCTAGACTGGTGGCGAGGAACCTGAGCCGCTTTGGGAGATCGCCTGATGGGCCGCAGATACACTGCCGTTGTCGTTCCCCTCGCGTTCGCCGTCTGCGCGATGGCCGCAGGCCTGCCCAATCCGTCCTTCGAGGCAGGCGAGAAGGCTCCCGAGGGCTGGAGGCTCGAGGGAAAGGGGGAGTGGACGGCCGGGCGGACAGGCCAGCACGGGGCGAGCGTGACGGGGACGGGCGACAACTCGAGCTTCTGGCGGACCGTCGGGTATCGCCTGGAGCCGAACACGCTCTACCGCCTGAGCTTCTGGGCGAAGGCCGACCACACGACCGGCGGCTGCGTGATCTCGGGGCCGACCTTCTGCAACCGCGACTTCCGCGCCAAGGGCGAGTGGGAGCGCAACAGCTTCGTGTTCCTCACGCCCGCCGAGCTTGGGGACGACGACTACCTGCGCTTCGGCCAGTGGCACGTCGCCGCGACGGTGACCTTCGACGACATCGAGCTCGAGCCGACGCAGGCCGTCCACCAGTGCTTCGGCGACGTGGTGCTCGGCGAGGGCGAGAGCGTGAGCGGCAGGGACTATACCTTCAGGGCGCCGCTCAACGCCGAGGGCGCGAACCACTCGCGGCCGCTCGCGAGCTTCCGCTGCGGATTCAACTCCAATCGCTGGGTATTCTACGACGGTGCCGAGGTCGTCTACCGCCATGCCGTCGCCGGCCGCAAGCAGACGGCCGCGAGCGTCGAGATCACGTCGCAGTACTACGTCAGCGGCCAGTGCACCATCGAGGCCAGCACCGACGGCCAGGCCTGGACGCTCATCGGCAGCCTCGACAAGGCTTCGACGGCGCGAGCCGAGATCCCCGCGAAGCTCCTGCCCGCCGAGGCCGTCTTCATCCGCCTGCGCGGCACGGGCAAGGAGAAGGACACCCTGCGCTCGAAGCCCGGCAACTTCCAGATCCACGAGTACCGCTATTCCGCGACCGTCGACGCCGACCTCGGGAACCTCTATGGTGCGACCGCCTACCCCGACATCGAGGCCGCCAGCCCCGACTTCCCCGTGACCATCGTCTCGCTCCCGACGGCCGAGGGCGAGGGCG
The DNA here is from genome assembly GCA_964506385.1 of uncultured Planctomycetota bacterium. Classification (GTDB taxonomy): domain Bacteria; phylum Planctomycetota; class PUPC01; order DSUN01; family DSUN01; genus CAZDNN01. The sequence goes on along the minus strand of CAZDNN010000325.1, from coordinate 3,520 downwards.
CGAAGGCGTGCTTGGTCGAGGTCACGAACCGCTCGGGCCGCGAGGCGAAGCTCCACATCAGCGCGACCGTGACCGCCGAGAGCGGCGAGACCGAGCGCGCGGGTGTCGATGCCACGCTGCCGCCTCGCGGCGTGGCCAAGGCCACCCTGCCCTGCGAGCTGCGCCGGGCCGGCGAGAACACCATTGTCCTGAGCGTCAAGCGGGGCCGCGACGAGGTCTACCGCGCCAGGGCGAAGCGGCACGTTGCGATGCTCCACGACGCGAGCTACGGCCACGCCGTCATCCCCGACGGCCCCGTGCCGGTGTGGTGGTGTCGCGGGACCTACAAGGTGTCGCGGGCCCGCGCGCTGCCGGGCGTGCCCGCGGGCAAGCTGATGCCTGTGCTCCTCGAGGCGGCTCGGAACGAGTACGAGCCCGTCCAGATCGTCCTGCGCCCGACCCGCGCGCTGAGCAACGTGCGCGTCGAGGCCAAGCCCTTCGTCGGCCGGGAGGGCAGGATCGGCGTCGAGCACGTGCGGATCGACCGCGTGGCCTACGTCGAGGTCAAGCGGCCCACCGACAAGGCCGGCGTCCGTGGCTGGTGGCCCGACCCCCTCCCGCCGTTCGAGCAGGGATGCACCCTTGAGGCGGGGCGCAACCATCCGCTCTGGATCACCGTCTACGTTCCGCCCGAGCAAGCTGCGGGCCAATACCGCGGCGCCGTCCTCATCAAGGCGGACGGCTGGGCCGCGGAGATCCCGATCCATCTCCACGTCTGGGACTTCGCGCTGCCCAAGATGACCACGCTTCAGACGGGCTTCGGCCTCAGCGTGGGCAACATCCGGCGCTACCACAACCTCGAGACCACCGACGAGCTGCGCCAGGTGCTCGACCTCTATCACCAGAGCTTCGCGGCCCACCGCATCGCGCCCTACGACCCCGCGCCCCTCGACCCCATCCAGGTGGACTTCAGCACCGGCCCCTGGGAGGGCGGCTCCTTCGACAGGAGCGACCCGAAGGAGGGCAAGCGCTGCCTGAAGGTCGTGGACGACAGCACGACCGCGAGCATCGCCGCTCACAACAGCAAGAAGATCGCCGTGGACACAACGAAGGAGTACCTCCTGTCCTGGTGGGTCAAGACGGCGAAGCCCGACCAGCCCTATCTCGTCACCCTCCAGCAGTACGACGCCACGGGCAAGTGGATCTGGGGGAACAACATCGACATGCGGCGCGCAGGCAGCGGCGAGTGGCAACGGGAGGAGGTCCGGATCCCGTCGGGAGACCTGCGGCCCTTCAACAGGCAGACCAAGTCGGTGCAGCTCGCGCTCCGGCCCGCGCTCTACAGCGACGAGGGCGAGCACACGGGCACGGCGTGGTTCGACGACATCCGCCTCTCCGTCGGCGACGGCCCCAATCTGGTGGTCGATGGCGGCTTCGAGCAGGCCGAGCGGGACCTCAAGGCGAAGGTGGACTTCACGGCCTGGGACAAGGCGGCGGAGCGCACCCTCGGCGAGCTCGGCTTCAACGCCTTCCGCTACACCCTCCGGGGGATGGGCGGCGGCACGTTCCACAGCCGACGGGCCGGCCGCATCGGCGGCTACGTGCAGGGCACGCCCGAGTACGAGGCGCTGATGGCCAGCCAGGGCCGCCAGATCGTCGAGCACTTCAAGGCCAAAGGCTGGCTCGACCGCGCCTACATGTACTGGTTCGACGAGCCGGACACGAAGGACTACGAGTTCGTCGCCGACGGGATGAAGCTCATCAAGCGAGCGGCCCCCGGCCTGACGCGGATGCTCACCGAGCAGCCCGAGGAAGGGCTCATTGGGAACGTGGATCTGTGGTGCCCGGTCGTCAGCAAGATCGGCCCCGAGACCATCGCCGAGCGCCGCAAGCACGGCGAGCGCTTCTGGTGGTACCTGTGCTGCGGCCCGCGGGCGCCCTACATCGGACTGTTCATCGACCATCCCGCCGTCGACCTGCGGGTGTGGGCGTGGCTCAGCCGCAAGTGGGGCGTCGAGGGACAGCTCGTGTGGACCTCCAACTACTGGACCTCGACCGCCGCCTTCCCACCGCCCGACATCCAGAACCCCTGGGCCGACCCGATGAGCTACGTCAGCGGCTACAGCTACAAGCCCGGACAGATCGGCTACTGGGGCAACGGCGACGGCCGCTTCCTCTACCCGCCCAACCGCGACGTCAAGAACGACAAGCGCAAGCACTTGTGCGGCCCCGTCCACTCGATCCGCTGGGAGCTGCTCCGCGAGGGCATCGAGGACTACGACTACTTCGTCCTCCTCGACCAGCTCATCGCCAAGGCCAAGGCCAGCGGCAAGGCCCGTCGCCTCGTCCGCGACGCCGAGCGTCTCGCCATCGTCCCCGATGCTGTCATCAGCGACGACAAGACCTACTCGAAGGATCCCCAGCCGCTCCACGACCATCGTCGCCAGCTCGCCGAGACGATCGAGCGGCTCAGCCGCGTGCTGCGCTGACGGGAAGAGACGGTGCCGATGACTCTACGCGAATGGCTTGGCGACGAGCCGGGGCGGATCGTGCGGCGTTCGCGGTACGGGCGGCTGCCCTGGAAGTTCGTGCTCGTGGCGTCGTTGGGGCTTGTGGCGCTGTACGCGCTGTTGTCGCTCATCCCCGCAGGTGGGCTCGTGCCGCACGGGGGCCACCGGGCGTTCAGCATCGGCGACACGTGGTTGACGCGCACGGTGGTCGGCGTCGGAGTCCTGCTCTTGGCGTGGTATTGGGGGCGCAGTGCGCGGAGGCGGGAGTATCACGAGATGCTCCGCCGCGTCGGCCGCGAGCTGGGCCTGACATACCAGCAACACAACACGCAGAACCCGCTCGACCGCTTCGCGTGGTCGCTGACGGGCGAGTGGGCGGGCCGCGCGGTGAAGATGGCACGGGTGCCGCCGAGCATGATCGGCGCGGGAGGGCGGTTCTTCGGCGCCGTCGTCCTGTCCGTGCCCTGCGAGGCGCCGGGGGCGCTCTCCGCGTTCATCGGCCGCCGCCGAGACATCGAGGGCGCGCCGACGGCGTCGCTCCCGCAGCCTCATCTCGCGAGCCTGGGCATCTGGGCGGGTGAGGACGAGCTGGATTCCGAGGCGGTCGGCGGCATGACGGCGCTCGAGCTGCTGGCGGCGGACGGTCTGGAGCAGGTGGGGCTCGAGATCAAGGAGGGGCGTGCGCGGCTCTACTACGAGCTGGGCTCGCCGGTGCTGGACTTCCATCCGCCCTTCGTCCGCCGCGCGCTCGATGCGCTGGCCGAGTTGGCCGGGTCTCTCGAGGAGTAGCGGCTGGCGGGGACAGGTTTTTCCAGCGGAACCTGCGCGCATCTTGCGCGCAGGTTGGGTCGAGGAAAACCCGGACTGGGCACACCTTATGGGATCGAGCGGCTTTGCGATCGATCCCGTAAGGCTTGCTCTTCGTAGGCAAGGGGTGCCCCGCGGCCCTTTGGGGGAGACGAACAAATCCAACGGAGTTGGCTTTGTTCTCTAGCAGTCCGTGGCAGAAGTCCTTCGCAGACGAGTGCGAG
>CAZDNN010000324.1:0-7461 GCA_964506385.1 uncultured Planctomycetota bacterium | reverse complement strand
CCGCCGCGAGCAGCAGCACGCCGAGCATCGTGCCCCACGCCGACGACAGAGCAGCCCACTCGAGGCTCAGCCCCAGCGAGTCGAGTCGGTAGGCCGCCCACTCCACCCCGCTCTCCGCCCACGCGCACGCCGCGAGCCGCAGCGCCGCGACGAGGAACGGCAAGCCGCCGGTCGTCACCCCGACCACGCCGCACAGGATCAGCAGCCTGCCGGCGAGCCGCGACGGGGCCACCTCATGCTGTGGCGAGGGCATCGCTTCCTGGCCTCCTGTGGCTGCGGCACTCGGGCAAGGGTACGCATTGCGGCGCGCGGCGTCAAGGCGGCGGGCGGGCCGGCTGTCACATGTTGTCCGTGTCGGTAAGTGTCCGCGCGCTGAGCGTCTTTCCTCTTGATCCGCGCTTCCGGAGACTGCTATCATCGGCGCGGCTCGCAATCGAGGAGACAAGCATGAGCAAGCTGACCGCCGTCGTCCTCCTGGCCGCGGCGTGCCTCGCCGCCCACGCCGGTGACCAGCGGACGAGGCCAGGCCTCGAGGCGACGTACTTCATGTCGTCCGCCCTGACCCGGGAGGCCCTCTCCCGCATCGACGGGACCATCGACTTCGACTGGGGCACGAAGGGGATGGAGGCCGGCGTCCAGGGCTTCTCGGCGCGGTGGACCGGCTTCGTGCGCGGGCCGGTCGATGGCGAGGTGACCTTCGCGGCCGACGCCGACAACGGCTGCCGCCTCCGCATCGACGGCAAGCCCGTCTTCGACGGATGGGAGCCGAACACGCGCCGCCAGGGCACCATCCGAATGCGGAAGGGCACGCTCCACGCCTTCCGCCTCGAGTGGTTCCAGAACCACGGCACGGCCCGCATGAGGCTCTTCTGGGAGTGGCAGGGCATGAGGCGACACATCGTACCGGCGGACGCGCTCTCCCACGCGGAGTACGTGCCTCGGCAGTTCCCCGCGCCCCACGTCATCGGGGGGCCGACCGCTCCCCTTCCCGACCTGAATCTCGGGCCGTTCCTCATGCTCGACGACGCGCTCGTCGAGCACAGCGAGAACCTGACGCGAAGGCTCAACCACCCGACCCGCCTGCCCGAGCCCGTGGTGACCAGCCAGGAGCACCATCGCGCCTGGCAGCCCCACTTCACCGTCATCCGCTACCCGAGCACGGGCTTGTTCCGTCTCTGGTACAACTCGCGGCGCGAGAAGGCCTGGGGCAACTGCCAGATGGCCTACCTGGAGTCGAAGGACGGCATCCACTGGCCCGGCCCCGGCCAGGATCAGAGGGCCGTCGGCTTCTGCGCCGCCGTGCTCGACGGCGGGCCGGCGGGCCCGCAGCCCGAGCAACGCTTCAAGGCCGCGTACTGGAACCGCGTGGAGAACGGCCTCCGCGTCGTCTTCTCGCCCGACGGCCTGCGCTGGAAGCCACAGCCCGCAGGCCCGAAGCCGCTGGTCGGCGGCGACATCGTCGACGTCTACTGGGATCCCATTCGCCGCCACTATGGCGCGGTGATGAAGCGCGGCGAGCGCTGCCAGTGGACCGACCGCAACGGCAGGAAGCACGACATGGGCATCCGCGCCGTCGGCCATGCCGTCAGCCGCGACTTCGTGCAGTGGACCGCGCCGAAGCTGATCTTCGTGCCCGACGAGCGCGACGAGGGCGAGATGCAGTGGTACGGCATGGGCTCCGTGATGCTGCGCGGGCCGCTGCTCGTCGGCATCGCGAAGGTGCTCCGCGACGACCTGCCCGCCGAGCCGGGCGGCCCCGTGAAGGGCATCGGCTATTCCGTGCTCGCCTACAGCCGCGACGGCGAGACGTGGACCCGCCTGCGCGAGCCCTTCCTCGACCGCAACCCCAGGCCGGGCACGTGGGACAGGGCGATGACGTGGATCGACTCCGCCGTGCCCGTCGGCGACGAGCTGTTCCTCTACTACGGCGGCTACGCCCGCGGCCACAAGGTCGCGCCCCACGACGAGCGTCAGATCGGCCTCGCCCGGCTCCCGCGGGACCGCTACCTGTCGCTCGACGCCGGCGACGAGCCCGGCACGCTGCGCACGAGGCCGCTGGTCGTCGGCGCGGCCAAGATGACCGTGAATGCGGACGCGCGGGGCGGCGAGGTCCGCGTCCAGCTCCTCGACGAGACGGGCAAGGTGCGGCGTGGGTTCGCCTTCGCCGACTGCCAGCCGATCGTTGGCGATTCACTCGCCCACCGCGTCCGCTGGAAGGGCGACCTCGCTGCCCTGCGCCACAAGACCGTCCGCGTCGAGATGCGGCTCCGCGACGCGAAGGTCTTCGCCCTCGAGTTTCGCGAGTAGGGCGGCAGCGACCTGCTGCCGAGCGGGGGGCTAGGCCCGCTCGTCCTTGGCGGCGCGCTCCATGAGGTCCTGGACGGCGCGGCGGGGGCTCTTGCCACGGAAGAGGACGCGGTAGCATTGCTCGGTGATGGGGGTCTCGACCCCGTGGCGGCGGGCGAGGGCGCGGATGCTCTTCGTGGTCTGGACGCCCTCGGCGACCTGCTCCATGGCGGCGAGGATCTCGCGGAGGGATCGCCCCTCGCCGATCTGGACGCCGACGGCGCGGTTGCGCCCATAGGGGCTCATGCAGGTGGTGATGAGGTCGCCCATGCCGGCGAGGCCTGCGAAGGTGGCGCGGCGTGCGCCGAGGGCGACGCCGAGGCGGGTCATCTCGGCGAGGCCGCGGGTCAGGAGGGCGGCCTTCGCGTTGTCGCCGAGCCCGATGCCGTCGCAGATGCCTGCGGCGATGGCGATGACGTTCTTCACCGCCCCGCCGAGCTCGACCCCGACGATGTCGGTGTTGGTGTAGACGCGGAAGCGCTCGGTCATGAACAGGCCCTGAACCCGCCGGGCCAGGGCAGCCCTGCGGCTGGCGACGGCCACGGTGGTGGGCAGGCCGCGGGCGACCTCCTCGGCGTGGCTCGGGCCGCTGAGCGCGACCAGCGGTGTGCGGCGGCCGAGGACGTCGGCGACGATCTGGGTGGGCCGCAGCAGCGTGCGGTTCTCGATGCCCTTAGCCACGCTCACCACCGGCGTGCCGGGGCGATAGCAGCGGGCGAGCTTGCGCAGCACGCCGCGCGCAAACTGCGTCGGCACCGCGGCGACGAGCACGTCGGCGTCCGCCACGGCCGCGGCCAGGTCGTCCGCCAGCTCGAGCGCCTCCGGCAGGGGGAAGCCGGGGAGGAACTTCGCGTTCTCCCGCGTCCGCCGCATGGCCGCGACGTAGTCGGGGAAGGCGCCCCAGAGCCGCACGGCGTGGCCCTTGCCCGCGAGCAGCAGCGCGAGCGCCGTGCCCCAGCCGCCGTCGCCGATCACGGTGATGCGGGTCTGCGTCATGAGACGACTCTCGCTGGCTGGCTGGCGGTTTCAGGCGGAGGTGGGGCATGCGTGATGCGTGATGCGTGATGCGTGATGCGTGATGCGTGATGCGTGACCGGAGCTCCGGCGCGGGCACGCCGCACCATCAATAGCGAACGCCCGATGCCTAGCACGGCTTCTCCTTCTTCGCACTCGGCCCCCGACCCCCGACACTCGACCCTCCGATCTTGCTCTCGGTGCCCGCGAGCAGGCGCCGGATGTTGCTCTTGTGGCGGACGATGACCAGGAGGGCGATGACGGCGCCGAAGGCGATCAGCGGCGCCCGAGCCCAGGTTCTGGCGCCGGCGCTCAGGGGGTCGGGCAGCAGCGCCTTCGACACTGGGACCGACACCACCGAGACCATCGAAGCTACGGACACGTAGCGCGTGACCTGGCGGACCACAAGCCACAGCGCCGCGGCCACGAGGGTCGGCAGCCACGCCAGGCCGACAAACACGCCGAGGCTCGTGGCCATGCCCTTCCCGCCCTTGAACTTCAGGTAGACGGGGAAGACGTGCCCGAGGATGGCGGCGCAGCCGCAGGCGATGCCGAACACCGGCATCAGGTCGGCCCGCCAGGCGGCGAAGAGGCCCGCGAGGAGGAAGGAGGCGGCGAAGCCCTTGCCGATGTCGAGCGCGTGGACGACGAGGCCGACCGGCTTGCCGAGCACCCGCATGGCGTTGGTCGCCCCGATGTTGCCGCTGCCGTGCTGGCGAATGTCGATGCCCTTGAGCAGCCCCGCGAGCAGCCCGAAGGGCACGGCGCCCAGCAGGTAGGCGGCGACGGCGCCGACGATGCAGCGAATCGCCTCGGCCGATGTCATGGCCACGCTCCCTGGGGTCGAATGCCGGCGACATTATAGGCCCGACCGGCGACCGGATCAAGGGACGCGGACACATGAAGGCGGCGCGTGCCGAATCGTGCCGGCACGCGCCGCAGGGCTGTCGGAAGAGGGCAGCTCAGAACTTGAAGGTGGTCATGACGTAGCCGAAGTCAGCGCCGCCATTGGGGCCGGTGTCGTCGATGTAGCTGCCGGCGAAGAAGTGGGCGTAGCCCGCCTCGACCGTGCAGTTCTCGCTGACGTCCACGGTGACGACCGTGTCGATCTCCTCGCCGACGTGATTGCTGTCGCCCGGCACGCCGGCGCGGCCCGCCGCGCCGCTGCCCAGCAGGGGCGCCGGCACGCCAGCACGACCCATGAACCAGCGGTCACCCGAGTGGTCGAGGTAGAAGATGTGGCCGGCGACCTCGAGCTTCACCCGCTCGTGGGGGTGGAACGTGCAGCCGACCTTGTAGTGCTCGATGTTCGACCACTGGAACATGTCCATGATGCCGAACATGCCGTGGTAGCTGGGGAACCAGGTGAAGAAGCTGTTGAGCTGGCTGTTGCCGGCCACGCCGCCGGGGTCGCCGGTCGCGCGGTTGTACTCGAACATCACGGTCGGCGTCCACGGCATCTCGACGAAGCTGTAGCCGAGCTCGCCGTGGAAGGCGTGGGCCTGAAGGGTGAACGGGCCGACCTCGCCGAACTCGAAGACCGTCTCGAAGCCCCAGTGGATCCGCTCCGCCACCGTGTCCTGGAGCCGCATGCCGACCGCGTGCATCCGGATGTCGCCTGGCACGAGCATGCCGTGGTCCTGGACGAGGTGCATCCAATAGACGTCGAAAGCGTCGATGTCCGGCATCTTCCACATCGAGTAGACGCCGTAGTAGTCGAAGCGGTTGAGGTGGTGGTTGGGGCTGCTCTGCTTGGGGAACGGCGTGGCCTTTCCATACCAGGTGGCGATGGTCACGGGCTCGAGCGGGATCAGCATCACGACCGCGTCGAAGGTCTGCGGCACGTTCTGCCACGACTGGCTGCCCAGGATGCGGCCGCTGCCCAGGTTGATCTCCTGGCGACCGACCTTGAACGCCACCGGCAGGCCGCCCGGCGTCGAGACCAGCGCCCAGGCCTGATGCAGCTCCAGGTAGTCGTCGCCCGGGTAGTAGCGGACGGGCTTGGTGACGAGGCCGAAGGCCGCGTTCCGCCCGTCATCGTAGCTCGTACGCCGTGCGTCCATCCCCTCGACGAACAGGGTGACCTGCTCGCCGATCTTCGCCTCGACCCCGAGCTTGATCCGGCTGTCGAAGAAGCCGTCCGTCCTGCCGCCCCGCCCGTCTACGGGCTGGTACTCGTCGATATCGAAGTCGTCCCAGTACTGGTAGCGGAACATCGCCTCGCCCGTGACGTTGAAGATGACGCCACCCGCCTCGATGTTCTTGAACCGGTCGAAGAGGCCGTAGTCCTCCGGCGTCTCGGGGGCCGGCGCCTCGGCGGCAGGGGCCTCCGGCTTCGGAGCCTCGGGAGCGGGCTCCCCCGCGCAGAGGCCAGCAGCCAGGACGATGGCCAGTCCGAGCGCGAGCCAGACAGTCTTGGCACTCATGCCGTGCAGTCCTCCTCGGGGCAAAGAATCGATGCCGACCGTGACCAGCAGCCGCCCAGGCGGGACGCCTCCCGCCTTCCCGTGGTGGCCTCGCGGCATTTTGCAGCACGCGCTGGCTCGGTCGTCTGGGGTTCGGTCAAGATTGCCATGCACTCAGGCGGTCTGTAGTGGCGCAGTCTCCTTCCGCAGAGCCCTCGTCGTAGTCGCGTGTCCCAGCGTGGGCAACGCGCGTCCGAAGCAACTCCCACCGGGGAAACGGAAACGGGGAGCAGATCTTCAGGAACAGGCACGGCCCTCACACCGGAACGGCCTGCCTCAATCCGGCCGTCGAACCGCACGACCGTACCCCAAGCCGGACTCGCCGCCCGGCAAGATGTTAGCGTATAGTTACCAAACCGTTAGGACTTTGTCAAGCCTTTTTGCCGGGAATTCGCCTCGGCCGCCGCCCCGGCCGCCCGGCGCCTTGTGAATTCCCTCACATGCGGCCCGCCGCGGCACCTGCCACAGGAAAAACGCAGAAAGAAACGCAACCTGGGCCACTACCTGTCCGGGGTGCTTGGTCATGATGGCGCGCGCAATGGGGTTCTCAGTCTCCTTCGATTGGGGGGTCAGGCAATGGATCGACGGTCGTTTCTCACGTGGTCGGCGGTGTCACCGGTCTCCGTCACTGCGGGTGCCCTGGGGCGACCGCGCTACCGCCAGTCGCTACCGCGCCGCAGCAGCCGTCCTCTGCCCACCGGGCTGAGGAATCTGGATTACGTCCTGCGTGGTGGCCTCACTCCTGGCGCCGTCACCCTCCTGGGCGCAACGCCCGGGCGCGGCATTGTCCACCCCCTCACGTTGAGCATCATCGACCACCACCTCCAGCGCGAGGGGAGGCCCGTTGCCTTCGTGACGGCTTACCTCAGCCGCGACGATCTGCTGTGGCGCCTCGCCTCAATGCGGGCCGGCGTGCCGTGCCACATCTCCCGCCACGGCCTGTGGGAGGACGACCGCCAGCGCAGGACGTACGAAGAAACCCGTCAGGCCATCGAGGAATCGTCCCTGCACTACGAGAGTATCCGGCGCCCCCGCTCACTGGCCGACCTCGGGCGCTCGCTGCACCAGGTCCACAGTCGCCATCCGCTGGCCCTGGTCGTCATCGACGACGTGGAGGGGCTCCAAGACCTTCACTGTGCGGCGGTTCCCGAGCGCGCCGCCGCCCGTGTGGGCCGCGGGCTTCAGGAGCTCGCGCGTGTGACCAAGGCGCCCATTCTGGCCGTATGCTGGTTCGCCTGGGTCGAGCAGGTCAGCGATAGTCCCGAGGGGTGGCCCGAGCTCGTCCCTCCCGACGCGCGGAACCTCGGCTCCCGCATGCCCATCCTGGACGGCTGCGAAGCCTTCCTGATCGCGTCGCGCCTGCCCGTGCATCGGTGGGGGCACGGCCGTTTCACCATCGACGTGTCCTTCCATCCGCTCGCCAGCACCGGTCACTGCTCGTTGCACACCATCGACATCGCCACGTGGCGCGTGTCCGAAGGTGCTTGACAGGCCGAGGCCGAGGCCCTATCGTGCAGGTCGGTGGCACACGAGGTCTCAGGCGGGGCGCCCCGCATGGCTCAGTACCACAGATACCGCGCCAAGTTCCACTGGCTGCTTCTCATTGACGAGGCGATCCGCCGCGGCGACTACCCCA
>CAZDNN010000323.1:0-7475 GCA_964506385.1 uncultured Planctomycetota bacterium | reverse complement strand
TACCCCTGGTCGCAGATCTCGAAGGTGGTGCGGAGGGCCTCGAGCTTGTCGCCCTTGGGGGTGAACTCGTGGCCGAGGTACCAGGGGTAGCCGGTGGCGGCGATGGCGCGGCAGATGCCCCGGTAGTTCATCTCCTGCTCGTCGTCCATGTCGTGGCGGTCGGGGTTGCCGGCGGTGTGGAAGTGGCCGATGCGGTCGATGGCCTTGCGGATGGTGCGGATCACGTCCCCCTCCATGATCTGCATGTGGTAGATGTCGAAGAGGAGCTTCACGCGCGGGCTGTCCACCATCTCGCAGAGGGCGAGGCCCCAGTCGGTGTGGTCGCACTGGTAGCCGGGGTGGTTGACCTTGGAGTTGAGGAGCTCGACGTTGAGGTTGATGCCCTTCTCCTCGGCGTAGGGGGCGATGCGGCGCAGGCCGCGGGCGCAGGCGATCATCCCCTCGTAGTCGCTCTGGCCGGGGTTGCGGTTGCCGCTGAAGCAGATGAGGCCTGGGATCTCGCAGCGGACGGCGATGTCGATGCTCTCGCGGAGCTCGGCCTCGATGCGGTCGTGGTTCTCGACCTTGTTCAGCCCGTCGGGCAGGGAGGCGTGGCCCGACATGGACGCGACGACGAGGCCGTGGCTGTGGGCCGTTTCGACCACTTCCTCGAAGTCGTCGCCGCGCCCCCACAGCTCGATGGCGGCGTAGCCGATCTCCGCCACGCGCCCAAACAGGTCGTCGAGCGACATCCCCTCGGGCCGATAGAGCATGTAGCACAGCGACTGCTTGATGCGCATCATCCATCTCCTGCCAGGTGCGGGGTGTTCGGGGAGGGCGAGGCTCCCGCCGAGCCGCCGACGAGGGGCACCCGCGCGGCTCGGCGGGAGCCTCGCCCTCCCACCACGTTTGGGATGGTTATACCGAACGGGCGTCAGGAGAGCAAGCGAGTTCCTGTTGCGGGAAGACACGCCCAAGCTCCGCTTGAGCGTGGCACCCCCAAGTGCAGCACTGAGCCATGGGTGCCACGCCCAAACTTGTTTGGGCGTGCGGAGCCGCCCGCGGCTCAGCCGCCGGTGGCGTCGGCGGTGCGGGCGTGGCGCTTGCGGTCGGTCTCGGTGAGGCCGCGCTTGCGGAGGCGGATGGCGGTGGGAGTGAGCTCGACGAGCTCGTCGCTCTCGATCCATTCGAGGGCGGCTTCGAGGTCGAGCCGGCGCGGGGCCTTGAGGGTGACCGTGGCCTCCTTGGTGGAGGAGCGGACGTTGGTGAGCTTCTTCTGGCGGGCGACGTTCACCGTGATGTCGGCGGGCCTGGCGTGCTCGCCGACGACCTGGCCCTCGTAGACCTGGTCGCCTGGCTCGACGAACAGCACTCCGCGCCCTGCGAGCTGGTCGATGGCGTAGGCCGTGGCGCGGCCGGTCTCCTTCGCGATCATGGCCCCAGTGGTGCGGCCTGGGATGGGGCCTCGGAAGGCCCCGTAGTCCTGGAAGCGGTGGTGGACGATAGCCTCGCCCTGGGTGGCGGTGAGCAGGCGGCTGCGCAGGCCGATGAGGCCGCGGGCCGGCACCAGGAAGCTCAGGGCCGTGCGCGCGTCGCCGGCGTGCATCCGCACCACCTCGGCCCGGCGGTCGCCGACGAGCTGCATGACGGCGCCCACGCAGGGGTTGGGCACGTCCACGACGAGCAGCTCGATGGGCTCGAGCCGCTTGCCGCCCTGCTCGCGGAAGATGACCTCTGGCTTGCCGACGGTGAGCTCGTAGCCCTCGCGCCGCATGTTCTCGAGCAGGATGCCGAGGTGGAGCAGCCCCCGGCCCGAGACGATGAACTCGTCGCCGCGCTCCTCGACCCCGAGCGCGACGTTGCTCTGGAGCTCGCGGAGCAGGCGCTCGCGGAGCTGGCGGCTGGTGACGAACTTGCCGTCGCGCCCGGCGAACGGGCCGTCGTTGATGCGGAAGGCCATGTGCAGGGTCGGCTCGTCCACGGCAACCGTCGGCAGGGCCTTCGGCTGCCGCGGGTCAGCGAGGGTGTCGCCGATATCGACCTGCTCGAGCCCCACGACGGCGAAGAGATCGCCGGCATCCACCCGTTCGACCTCGGCGCGGCCAAGCCCGTGGAAATGGAAGAGCTGCGCGACCCGCTGCGTCCTGCGCCCCCCGTGGCGGTCGATGACCACAACATCCTGCCCGCTGCACAGGGCGCCCGCGAACACGCGGCCGATGCCGATCCGCCCCACGTAGTCGCTGTAGTCGAGCGTCGTGATCAGCGCCTGGAGCGGGGCCGTCGGGTCGAAGTCCGGCGCGGGGACGTGTTCGGTGATGGCGTCGAAGAGCGCGTGGATGTCGCCCTGGCCATCGGCCGGGAGCTGAGCCGGGTCCGTCACGGCCCAGCCGTCGCGGCCCGAGGCGTAGACCGTGACGAAGCCGAGCGCGTGGTCGTCGGCGCCGAGGTCGACCAGCAGGTCGAACACCTGCTCGTAGATCTCGTCGGGACGGGCGTCGGGGCGGTCCATCTTGTTGATCACCACGATCGGCTCGAGCCCCGCGTCGAGCGCCTTGGCGAGCACGTAGCGGGTCTGTGGCATGACGCCCTCGGCGGCATCTACGAGCAGGAGCGCGCCGTCGGCCATCTTGAGCACCCGCTCGACCTCGCCGCTGAAGTCGGCGTGGCCGGGGGTGTCCACGATGTTGATGTGGAACCGCCGGCCGCGCCGGTCCACGTAGTCGATGGCGCAGTTCTTCGCGAGGATCGTGATGCCGCGCTCGCGCTCGAGGGGATCGGAGTCGAGGATGCAGTCGCCGGTCAGCTCGCCTCTGTGGAACTGGCCGCTCTGGCGCAGGAGCTGATCGACCAGCGTCGTCTTCCCGTGGTCCACGTGGGCGATGAGCGCCACGTTGCGGAGGGCTTCTCTGGCCATCGATCCCTCATGCTGTGCCGCGGGCGCGGTCGATGGGGTGGACGCGGATGGCCCTACGCGGCGTGGTCATGCAGACGACCTCGCAGGCGCCGCAGCCCGTGCACAGCTCGGGGTCCACGCGGACCGTCGAGCTATAGTCGTCCTCGTTGAAGTCGATGGTGACGGCCCCGTAGGCACACGGCCCGATGCAGGCGCCGCACTCGATCTGCTGCGAGAGAAGACACAGGGACATCTCGACCCGCGCGACGCCGATGGGAGCCATCTCCTTCTCGGCCAGCGACAGCCGGGCGATGGCGCCGCTGGGACACACTTGCATGCAGCGCGTGCAGTCGGGCCTACAGTAGGCGTAGTCGAACGTCACCACGGGGGCGAGGAGGCCGGCGACCCCGTGCTCGCCGAGGTCCGGCTGGATGATCTTCTCGGGACAGGCCCGCACGCAGTTCCCGCAGCGGACGCACAGGCCCGTGAAGCGCTCTTCCCCCACGGCGCCGGGAGGCCGAAGCGGCCCCGTCGCCGCGTGGCCCCAGCGCACGGTCGCCAGGGAGGCGCCAGCGCCAGCCGCCACGGCCAGGACGGCCCGTCTGGGCAGCGGATTCGCGCGGCGCGGCGCCAGCGGATCCGCCTCCTGCCGGCGACGGCGCAACAGGCGCCGCAGCAGGGCCAGCAGGTCCTGCGTCGCGCCCAGCGGGCACAGCCGCCGGCACCACAGGAACGGCCACAGCAGCCCGAGCAGCAGGATGAGCGGCAGCCCGATGCCGACGATCAGCCTCGTCCATTCGAGCGGCTGACGCCACCCCGTGAAGAGGCTATTGAACAGCGCCAGCGGGTCGAGCCACAGCAACAGCGGGTAGCCGACGATCGCACCGGCCAGCGTCAGCAGCACCACCCACTGCCCGATAGGCGGCACGCGCGCCACGCGGGGCCTGGCCTTCGGGCGCAGCCGCCCAGCCTGCTCGATCAGCAGCCCCACGGGGCACACGACGCGGCAGAACCAGCGCGGCCGGAACAGCACGACCACCGCGACCGCCAGCCCGGGGATCGCCGCGATACGCAGCGCTCTGCCGCCGACGGTCGCGCAGATCGCCACGTAGGGGCTGAGCGCCGGCAGGGCCATCGCCGCCCACTCCCAGGGCAGCACCCGCAGCGCGCACACCACCCCAAGCGCCAGCACGATCGTGCGGCTGGCACTGCGCAGGAGACGGCGGGTCTTGCTTTCGAGTCGCTTCAGTTCCACGGCTGCCGATCTGTCGTCCTACCCGAGGTAGGCGCCCTGCTGCTTGAGGATTTGCTGGACCCTGGCCACGTCCACGTCACGAGCGCGGCAGCCGGCCTGCGCCGCGACCGCGGCCGCAACGCCTGCGGCGTGGCCGGTGACGAAGCACGGCGGGATGACCCGCAGGATGTCTGCCATCTTCGCCTCGCCCGAGATGCAGCGGCCCGCGGCCAACACGTTGTCCACCGTCTTCGGCAGCAGCGCGCCGTAGGGGATCTGCCATTCGGGATGCTTCCTGTTCCACATCCCCCCCACGCCCACCACGTCGGGAAAGGCACGCTTGCCCATCACGTCGGCGAACGTGAGCTGGTGGACGCCGTCGAGCAGGCGGGTGATGCGGACGCCGAGCTGCGGCGCCGTCTCGACGAGGTAGACCTGCTCGTAGCCAGGGGTCTCGCGGAGGCGCTGGACGCTGTTCCAGATGAAGCGGCGGTGGTTCATCTCGCAGCGGGTCAGCTCGCGCACGTCAAGGCCGTCGATCACCGGCCCCTGCATGTTCACCCAGGTGACGCCCTTGATGGGCGTGACGCCGCCGAGGCCCTTGGGCTTCTTCTGGCCGGCAGTCTTCGCGCGATCGACCTTGTCGAGGTTGCCGAGGCGGTGGACGAGGCCGGTGCGGAACTTGAGGTGCTGGAATCCCGCGCCCGCGGCGGCATAGATGTCGCCGTCGCCGCTTGCATCCACGACCTGTTTCGCCACGATGGCCTGGCGCCCGCTCTTGCTCTCGAAGACCGCGCCCCGACACGTCGTGCCGTCCATGATGGCGTCCACGCCCCAGCAGTGGAGGAACGCGGTGACGCCTGCCTCGCGGATCATCTCGGTCATCAGGTACTTGAGCGCTTCGGCGTCAACGGTGGGGCTGGCGCCGGGGCGGTGGTTGATGACCCCGCGGTCGAGCTTATCGAGCCGCGTGAGTATCTCCTCGCCGATGCCCTTGGTCACCCGCTTCCCACCCGCGACGTTCATCCCGACGACGATCAGCACGAGCCCGCCGGTCCACAGGCCGCCGAGATGGCCGTAGCGCTCGACGAGCGCTGTCTTCGCCCCCACGCGGCTCGCAGCCAGCGCCGCTGCCACGCCCGCCGGCCCGCCGCCGACGACCAGCACGTCGGTCGTGTGGAGCACGGGCAGCTCGCGCCGCGGCTGGACCACCTTGCCGCCCTGCACGAAGGCCGCCTTCCCCGACGGCGCACCGGCCGGATCGCCAGCGCGGGCCGATGACGCCGCGCCCATCGCCGCTACACCCATCAGCCCGAGCCAGTCCCGTCGCGACAGCCTGCTGCGCTTCACGCCAGCTCTCCTCAGTCGCCTGGTACGCTCGCACACAGCCTTCGCGGCGCGTGCGAAAACCCATCCGAGCACAAGCTCCTGTAGCGGGGTCCGGGAGGGCGAAGCTCCGGCTGAGCCGCCCGTTCCAACACCCGCGCGCGGCTCGGCCGGAGCCTCGCCCTCCCCGGGCCACAGGTCCGTGGCAGGCTACCAGTATAGCAGATTCGCCCTCCGGCCGACGACGCTGTTGCCTCGCCGCAGGCCGCTGGCTACCATACGAGACGGGTGGAAGGAGAGCGCGATGGAGACGCACTGCCTGAGGCGAGCGCTGCTTGCCGTCGCCTTCGCCGCCGCGGCGGCGAGCGGCGGGGAGCCCGTGGACGCAGAGGGCCGCGGCACCGACGTGGGCGACGCGCGGGTCACCATCCGAAGCGACGGCCGCTGGAGCATGGCATGCGGTGGCAAGACCGCAATCCCCGACGCCAGGCTGGTCGTCGCGGCGCCGGGCTGGAAGGGCTCGGCGAGCATGGCCGACGCCCGCTCCTGCCAGTGGCAGCCCTCACGTGCCATGGGCTTGAACTCCCTGTATGGCGAGTTGGTCGAGCCGACCTCCGGCGTCACGTGGCGCTACTACTTCCTCCTCCTGTCGCGGCCCGGATCGGATGACAAGTGCGACATCAGCTACAGCCTCGAGCCGCTCGCGGACACGAAGGTGGGCGAGATCGCCGTCTTCCTCGACCTGCCGGCCGAGCACTGGCGCGGGAAGCAGATCGTCCTGTGGCCGCAGGCCGAGGCAACCTTCCCCGAGAAGCGGCCGCCGAGCCGCCACTTCCTGAGCGCCGTCGCGCGCCGCGCGGTCTTCAGGCTCAGCGACGACCGGCACATCACCCTCGCCTTCGACAAGCCCACCCGCTGCACGGTCCAGGACTGCCGCGAGTTCGGCCGCGACGAGTACCAGCTCTACGTCCGCGTCTTCGGCGGCGGCGCCGTGAAGCGGGGACAGCGGCTGCGGCTGCACTTCACCCTGGACCCCAACGACAGGAGTGGGCAGGCCATGCCAAGCAGCGACTATAGCTCGAAGGCGCGGCTTCACGCCGGCGCCGTGGCGCTCCCGAGAACGACCGTGCCCGTCTACCACCGCCTCGAGGCCGACCTGGACGTGACAGGGACGTGGACGACCCCCTTCGACGCCGATCAGATCCGGGTCGATGCCGTCGTCACCACGCCCTCCGGCCGCCAGCTCACCGTCCCCTGCTTCTACCACCAGGAGTTCGAGCTGCTGCGCGAGGACGACGAGGCGTGGCTCGAGCCGCGCGCCGCGCGGGGCTGGAAGCTCCGCTTCGCCCCCACCGAGGTGGGCAAGCACGCCGTCGCCCTCGTGGCCAGGGACAAGAGCGGCGAGGCCCATTCGGAGCCCGTGGACTTCGATGCCGTCCGCTCCGACGACCCGGGCTTCATCCGCGTGAGCGGGAAGGACAAGCGTTTCTTCGAGTTCGACAGCGGACAGCCCTACTTCGCAGTGGGCGAGAACGTATGCACGTGGCGGCGCGGCGTCCACGACTACGACGACTGGTTCCCAGCCCTCGGCAAGGCGGGCGGGAACTACGCGCGGATCTGGATGTGGGGCCATTGCTTCGGCGTCGAGTGGGGCAAGCCCGGCCACTACCGCATGGACCACGCCGCCGCGCTCGACCGCGCGATGGAGCTGGCCGAGCGCCACGGCATCTACGTCAAGCTCTGCCTGGAGGCCTGGCGGGGATTCGAGGGCCGCAAGTGCTTCGTCAAGACCGGCGTGCTTCATCCCTACTCGAAGAAGAACGGCGGGCCGTGCGCCAAGGAGATGGACGTCTTCACGGACCCCGAGGCCAAGCGGATGTTCCGCAACCGCCTCCGCTACGTCGTCGCACGCTGGGGCTATTCGACCCACATCCTGGCCTGGGAGTTCTGGAACGAGATCAACTGCGTGTTCGGCTACCGCGGCCGCGAGCAGGACGTGATGGACTGGACGGCGGAGATGGCCCGCTACCTCAAGCAGATCGA
>CAZDNN010000322.1:0-7477 GCA_964506385.1 uncultured Planctomycetota bacterium | reverse complement strand
CATCTCGGCCGCCGTCAAGAAGGTCGCGCCAGGCTGGAGCGTCCGCGACTGCGGCCCCGACATGGACCCCGGACTGCGTGCATCCTGGGGCGGGAAGAAGAACGTCCTCGTCACGCATCCCCTGCGCAAGGGCGTCCCGTGCGTCCTGAGCCGCAAGATCGATGTCCCCGAGGGCAAGAAGACGAGCCTGCTGCTGACCGTGACCCACTACCCCAAGGGCGACTGGCTCCTCATCGTGAAGGCCGGCGGCAAGGAACTGCTCCGCAAGGAGATCGGCAAGCAGACCGTGACCGAAGGCTGGCTCGACCTCGACATCGACCTGTCGGCCTTCGCCGGCAAGACCGTGAACGTCGAGCTCCTCAACCACCCCGACGAGTGGAGCTGGGAGGCGGGCTACTGGGCGCGCATCGCCATCGAAAGCAAGTGAAGGGGAACGAGCCATGAAGAGAGTGGGAATCGCCTTAGCGGGCCTGCTGCTGGCCCTGTCGCTGGCGAGTTGCGACCAAAAGGAGCCGGGGCATGGGAAGGCCGGGAAGCCCCGGATCGCGCTGGTCATGAAGTCGCTGGCCAACGAGTTCTTCAAGACGATGGAGGACGGCGCGAGAGCACACCAGAAGGAACACGCCGGACAGTACGAGCTCATCACCAACGGGATCAAGGACGAGCGCGACGTGGCGAAGCAGATCAACCTCGTCGAGGAGATGATCGCCCAGGGCGTGGATGCCATCGTCATCGCCCCGGCCGACTCGAAGGCTATGGTCGGCGTCTGCAAGCGCGCCATGGACGCGGGCATCGTGGTGGTGAACATCGACAACAAGTTCGACAAGGACGCCCTCGCCGAGAAGGCTGTCGCCATCCCCTTCGTCGGCCCCGACAACCGCAAGGGAGCGAGGCTCGCCGGTGACTTCCTCGCGAAGCACCTCCAGAAGGGCGACAAGGTAGCCATCGTCGAGGGCATCCCGAACGCCATCAACGGCATCCTCCGCAAGCAGGGCTTCGAGGACGCCGCGAAGGCTGCCGGGCTCGAGATCGCCACGTCCCAGACCGCCTATTGGGAGACCGAGAAGGCCGAGAACGTGGTTTCGGCTATGATCACCCAGCACCCCGACCTCAAGGGCGTGATGTGCGCCAACGACTCGATGGCGCTCGGCGCCGTCGCCGCCCTCAAGGCCGCCGGCAAGCTCGACGACGTGCTCGTCGTCGGATTCGATAACATCACCGCCATCCAGCAGCTCATGAGAGAGGGCAAAGTCCTCTGCACCGTGGACCAGCACGCCGACCAGATCGCCGTATACGGCATCCTCTACGCCCTCGACATACTCGCCGACAAGGCGCCGCCTAAGGACAAGGAGACGCCCGTCGATCTCATCACCGTGAAGGAGCTGCCGGCGGCGGAGACCAAGTAGCCGGCGCAGCCCGAAGAGGGCCGCCTGAAGGCGGGACCCCAGACGACACAGGGGCGAGGGCAGGATGAGGCAGCGCTCGACGGGCAGCGAATGGTGGCGGGTCATTCTCGACTACCTGGGCCTTGCCTCCGTGGTGGTGCTGCTCGTCGCCGGCTTCAGCCTCACGGCCGAGAACTTCTTCTCGCTCCAGACCTTCCGCACCATCGCGAACCAGATCCCGGTGCTCATCATCGCGTCGGCGGGGATGACGTTCGTGCTGATCGTCCGCGGGATCGACCTGTCGGTCGGGTCGGTGCTCGCGCTGAGCAGCGCGGTGCTCGGCGTGTGCCTCGTTCGGCTCGGGTGGCCGCTGCCCGTGGCGCTGGCGGCGTGCCTGGCGACGGGGGCGGCGTGCGGCGCCGTGAACGGGCTCGTGACGGTGACGTGGCGGCTCCCGCCGTTCATCGTGACCCTGGGGATGCTCGAAGCGGCACGCGGCGGGGCCTACCTGGTGACGGGCTCGCGGACGATATACGTCGGCTCGCAGATCGAGGTCATCCACGAGACGTCGGTGCTCGGCCTCTCGCTGCCGTTCCTGCTCGCCATCGCCGTGGTGGTCGCGGGACAGCTCGTGCTGTGGTGGACGCCTTTCGGCCGGCACATGGTGGCCGTCGGCGGGAATGAGGAGGCGGCGCGGCTGTCGGGGCTGCGCCCGGGGCTCGTTCGTCTTGCCGTTTTCACGCTGTGCGGCCTGCTGGTCGCGCTGGCGGCGGTGGTCCACACGTCGCGTCTGGCGTCGTCGAACCCGAACGCGGGGGTGGGCTTCGAGCTGGAGGCCATCGCGGCGGTGGTGATCGGCGGCACGAGCCTGATGGGCGGCCGCGGCTCCGTGGTCCGGTCCTTCTTCGGGGTGCTGATCATCGCCCTCCTGGGCAGCGGGCTGAACCAGCTAGGCGCGCAGGAGCCGACGAAGCGGCTGATCACCGGCTGCGTGATCGTCGCGGCGGCCGTGGTGGACTACTATCGCCGCAAGGTCGGGCGCCGCGCCAGGTGACGGGACGCCGATTTTGGCGAACCGGCTTGACAGGCGGCGGCGCGGGGCTATAATTGCCTGCGATGTAGAGGCTTGGGACAGATCCAGCTCTCCTCCAGCCGAAAGGGACAGGGCATGCGAAGGAAGCTCCTCATCGTGGCGGCGCTCGTGGTGGCCGTCGGTCTGACCGCCTTGGCCGGGGAAGCCGTTGCGCCGGACGACGAGGAGGCCGCGCCTCGCAGGCCCTGCCCCGTGTCCCAGTACTTCGCCGCCCGAGGCAAGGACTTCCTGGACATCTTCAACCTCAAGCTGGCGCTCGGCGACGGCAAGTCGATTCTCTTCCACGGCCGCGCCACCCGGATCGCGCAGATCGGCTTCGGCCGATTCGTCGGCACCAAGGTCGGCTTCGACGGCCCATGCGCCGGCATCTATGGCGAAGGCCGCGTCGAGTACGGCTTTTCTATCTTCTACTGGTCCTGGATCGGCCGCAAGACCAACCCAGACGGCATCACCGCCGACGCCCAGAAGCGCAACTGGTTCTTCGGCCATGTGGACGACATCAAGGACACCAGCAAGTTCAAGGAATTCTACGACGGCAACCGCCCCTGGCACACGGTCGGCGGCAGCATCGCCCTGCCCTTCATGCCAGGCATCGAGGCCGAGCTGAACCCCGCCGAGGCGATCGACTTCCTGGTGAGCTGGGCCAACATCCCAGGCCTGCGGGTGCCGCCGCCCTTCTTCAAGGTGGACAACATGGGCGAGCGAATCCCAGCCCAGGGCTCGATGCGCTGGCACGGCCAGGAGGCCTTCGAGCAGTACGAGTAGACCGCCCCACGGACCCCGACAGCCACCGACGGGCGGGCACAGCGCGTGCCCGCCCGCTTCATGATCCTCATTGCGAAGGAGAGGCCATGAGCTTTCGCATCGCGTGCCACCTCTGCGGCTGGCCAAAGGATGCACGCCAGGACCGCAGGCGGGTGCTCGAAATCTGCCGCGACGCGGGCTACGACGGCGTCGAGGGCTTCCGCGCCGAAAGCCCCGACGACCTCGTCGAGCTCGCCTGCATGGCCGCCGAGCACGGCCTCCGCCTCGTCAACACAGGCGCGGAGGACCCGCGCACCAAGGCCCGCTTCAATGCCACCCTCGGCAACGACGCCGCCGAGATCCCCGCCGGCCGCAAGCAGGGACGCGAGCCCTCCGACGCCGAGCTCGACGAGCTGTGCGAGCCTCTCAAGCCCCACGTCGCCGCCTTCGCCGCCCTCGGCCTCAAGCCCTTCCACCACATCCACATCGGCACCATCCTCGAGACACCCGACGACTGCGCCCGAGTCCTCGACCGGCTGCCCGGCCTCTGGCTGCTCTTCGACACCGGCCACCTCCTCGCCGCAAACTCCGACCCTATGGACATCCTCCGCCGATGGCCCGACCGCATCGGCCACGTGCACCTGAAGAACTTCTGGACCCAGGACCCCGCCGCAGGGTGGGACCGCCACCAGCCCGACTTCTGGAAGACCAGCCGCTTCTGCGACCTCGCCGAGGGCAACGTCGGCTTCGACGTCGGCGCCGCCCTCGCCGGCCTCGCCGACACGGGCTACACCGGCTGGATCTCCGTCGAGGAAGACCACCCCGCCCGCGACATCGTCGCCGTCGTCACCGACAACCGCGAGTTCCTGAGGAAGCTCGGCTACTGAGAAGACACTGGGGGAGGAACCCCTCCTCCGCAAAGACTTCTACAATGGGCGCCAGCCATTCGCCTTGCTGGCCGTGTGAGTCCCCCATGCCAGTCGTGGACCCGAGACGGCCAGCAAGGCGAATGGCTGGCGCCAATGCAAAGGTCTTTGGAGGGGGGTCTGGGGGGGAAGCCTTTCTCCTCAAGAAAGGTTCCCCCAGTTCCTACTCAGAGCCGGGTGGGAGGATGGCGTGTTCGGGACAGGCGGGGATGCAGATGGCGTCGCCGTCGCAGATATCGGGGTCGATCCAGGCGACGCCGTCGCGGAGTGAGATCGCCTCGATGGGACAGGCCTCAATGCACTTCCCGCAGGCCGTGCACTTCTCGGCCATGACGCGGGGCTGGAGTTCGGGGGGGACCACCTCATAGCCCGTCGCGCCGGGCGTCTCGACTGGCACGTAGGGGTTGTCGTCGATCCACTCGCACGTCCTGCGGCATCCTGGGCAGTGCTCGGGCGGGACATCCGCCTCGAGCCGATACCCACAGTGGCCGCATCGCCACCGATTCGCCATGCGTCCTTGCCTCCAGCCTCCCCCCTGACGCTCGATTGTACCGACTGCCGCGGAGAGGCGCAACCGCAGCTTGACACGGCCAGGCGAGAGCGCTATTCCCTTGAGTGCCCATCCTCTGTGGAGGAGCGCGTGATGACAGCTCGATCTGCACGTGCTCGGCTCGGCGCTGCGTTGTCTATGCTGATTGCGGCCGTGGCCGTCGCTGTCGCGGCTCAACAGCCCGGGCCCCTGGACAGCCCGATGTCGAAGGACACGGAGATCAAGGCGCTCGATCTCGCGACGGCCAGGCCGCTCTGTAGACAGCCCCTTCCCGCGGCGCCCGTGCCGAACGGGCTGTGCGTGGACGGAGCTGGACGCATCATCGCCGTGCTGGAGGGCGGCAGGGTCGTAGCCTTCGCCGCGAAGTAGCAACACGCACGACACCGAAGACGGAGGAGAACGCATGGCGGAGCGGGAGCAGTGGGGAACTCGGGTCGGCTTCATCCTGGCGGCGATGGGCTCCGCCGTGGGGCTGGGCAACATCTGGAAGTTCCCCTACATGTGCTACGCGAACGGCGGGGGGGCGTTCCTGGTGCCGTACGCCGTGGCGCTGTTCGTCGTCGGCATTCCGTTGATGATGCTGGAGTTCGGCCTCGGCCACTGGGCCAGGAGCGGCGCGCCGACGGCCCTCGGGAAGGTCCATCGCCGCTTCTCGTGGATCGGCTGGTGGGCCGTCTCGTTCGTCATGTTCGGCATCGTCGTCTACTACGCGGTGGTCATCGCCTGGTGCGGATGCTACTTCGTCGCGTCCTTCACCAGGGCCTGGGGCCAGGACCCCAACGCCTTCTTCAGCAGGTTCATCCTCACGCAGACGACCATCTACGAGGAAGCGGTCCGCAACCCGGCCGGCGAGCTGATCAAGCCGGGCCGCTTCACCTTCGGGGCCATGAACTGGTGGATCGTCCTGTCGCTGGGCGTGGTCTGGCTCTTCAACTGGATCATCACGTTCTTCGGCATCAAGAAGGGCATCGAGCGGGCGAACAAGATCTTCATGCCCCTGCTCCTCATCCTCGTTGGCGTCCTCGTTGTCTGGTCGCTCGTGAGCCTCCACGGGGCGATGGACGGCGTTCGATTCTACCTGAAGCCCGACTGGAAGGTGCTCTGGAAACCCAAGGTGTGGACGGACGCGTTCACTCAGATCTTCTTCACCCTCTCCCTCGCCTTCGGCATCATGATCGCGTACGCCAGCTACCTGCCGCGGGAGAGCGACATCCCGATGGACGCGTTCATCACCAGCGTCGCCAACTGCCTGTTCAGCGTCTTCGCCGGCTTCGCGGTCTTCGCCACGATCGGCTACCTCGCCTTCGACAAGGGAGTCCCCGTCGCCGAGCTCGAGCGGGTCTACAAGCTCAGCGGCCCGAAGCTCATCTTCGTGACCTACCCCGTCATGCTCAACAAGATGGGCGGCGGCGGCACTGTCTTCGGCATCCTGTTCTTCCTCCTGCTCGTCATCGCCGGCCTGTCGTCGTCCATCTCCATAGTCGAGGCCTTCGCCACCGCCGTCCTTGACCGCGCCAAGGTGTCTCGCCGCTGGGTCGTGACGGTCCTGTGCGCCATCGCGTTCGTGCTCGGCCTGCTCTTCTGCACTGGCACGGGCCTGATCTCGCTCGACATCGTGGACCATTTCATGCTGACCTACGGCCTGATGGTCGTGGCCATTCTCGAGTGCATCATCGTCGGCTGGTTCTTCACGGCGAAGCGGCTGCGGGCGCATCTGGACGACACGGCGGGCATGCGCTTTGGGCCCGTGATAGGCATCGCCATGAGACTGGTGATCACCGCCGTGCTCGTCGTCACGTGGTACTACCTCGCGACCGAGGGCCCGCAGACGATCGGTGCCGACATCATCCGATTCCTGCTCGTCGGTGGGATCCTGCTGGTGTGGCTCGACGAGCACTGGCTCGACGCTGACATCAAGCTCGTGATCCCCGCCCTGCTCGTCTTCCTGCTCGAGCGGGCGCTGCACACCGAGATCACCAAGCCCTACGAGGGCTATCCGCGCGCCGCCATCCTCTGGCTCGGGCTGGGATGGATCGCGGCGACCCTGATCGTCGCCTTCACACTCAACCTGCTGTTTCAGCGCAAGGAGCCGGGTGAGCTTGGCGAAGCGGAAGCAATGGGTCAGGAGTGACCCTGGATGCCTGCGGCGGGCACGCGGAGCCGACGCGCGGCACCGGGCCTGTCAGCCAAGGGACGGCATTCCCCCCCGCTGTCGCGTCTGCCCCATCACCTGTGGGAAGGCTGGCTCACGACTGGGCCAGAGCCGCCGGCATGCCAATGTCGATGACCACCAGCCGCCCGACGTATGCCTCCCCCCGGCTCCCGCGGAAGCCCACCTTCGGACACGCCATCGTCGCCGTCACGTCCGCGTGCACCGCCACGCCCAGGGCCTCGCCAGTATCCGCGTCGAGGCCCGACGGCACGTCTACGGCCAGCACCGGCAGCCCGGTCCCGTCGAGCGCCGCAAGCAGCGCCGCCTGCGGCTCACGCACCGCGCTCGACAGGCCGATCCCGAACACGGCATCCACGATCATCGCCCCGCCAGCCAGCTCCTCCCCCACTCCCGCGACCTGCTCGGGCGTATGCAGGTCGAGGAGCGGCAGGCCCATGCGCTCGCAGATCGTCAGGTTGATGCCCGCCTCGCCCGAGCGGTCGATCCCGGCTGGGTCGGCGCAGCAGTAGACCCGCACGTCGAACTCCTCGTTCGCCAGATGGCGCGCCACCACGAAGCCGTCGCCGCCATTGTTGCCGGCGCCGCAGAAGATCAGGACGGGGCCTT
>CAZDNN010000321.1:0-7490 GCA_964506385.1 uncultured Planctomycetota bacterium | reverse complement strand
TCAACACGAGCTTTCCCCGCACCAACTTCCCCTCGAGGCACTCGTAGAGATGCTCCAGGAAGTTGATTGCCCGATGCCAGTGGTTGATTGAGATGGAAGGCGGATCCTCGCGGCAGGGCGAGGTCCGATGCCTTGCACTGCGGAGATCAGGGCTTCTCGGCTTCCTCGACGAGCGTCCCTCCAGACTCGATGACGAGAACGGGCCGGCTTATGGGTACGACGCTGAACCGCATCCTCTTCGCCTGACCCGGCGCCAGTTCGGCTTCGAGGGTGTCCGCTTCGAGGCGGTGGTGGTTCGGCAGGCCGCTGGGGTGCGCCCTCAGGGTCCATCGTCCTGGCCTGACCGTCTCGAAGCTGAACCTCCCTCTGGCATCAGTCATACACCGCAGCACCTCTTGCCCATCGGCGAGCTCCACCACGATGTTGGGCACACCGCCGTCCTCGACGAGCTCCGGCGACGGTTCTTTGGCCAGTGAGCGGGCGACCGCATCGCCTCGGTCACCTGGTGGTATCAGAGGGCCTACCCAGCCGTCTTTCCGGCGGTAGAGGACCACGCGGCCTGACAGCCGCGCGCTCGGGACGAAGCCGATGTCGACCTCGGTGTCGGTGGCTCCTGCGACGGCGACTGGATGGGGCATTCTCCGGTCCGCGACCTTGCCGATTCCCATGCTCCGCCGGTCCACTCTAAGGTAGTACTTCCCTGGCTTCACCGCTGGGAAGGCGTAATGGCCGTGCCTATCGCTGACGGCGGTCGCGCCATTGAGTCGGAGCACGGTGTCGGCGAGGCCCCGCCCTGTCTGCGCATCGTAGATGCGCCCTTTGACCGATCCGATGGTCTTCTTCCTTCTCAGGGGCACGCCGAATGGCAGGCGGTACTCCAGCATTACGGCGGACTCATTGCCCCTGTCGGCCCCGCGCCACGAGGTGCGGCGCGCCGCGAGGTGGAGGCTCGACTTGTTTGCCATCATGTGGGTGACTCGAAGCTCGAGCACCTCCCTGCTGCCGTCGTGAGCGCGCTCGAACCCCGTCTTTCGGGCGGCCAGGACGACGGCCGTTCGGTCAGTGAGGCGCCAGGAGCCTGTCAGGCCTGCCGTGAGCCGGCGGTCCTTCTCTGCCCTCGAGCCACCGCCATCCCGATACTCGACGAAGGCGTTGTAGGACTGGCGGGTGCCTGGAGTGTAGAATGCCGAGAGCCTGTACTGCTGTAGGCGCGAGCGCCTGTTCGCCAGGTGGTCTTCGGTCCGTCCTGCTTCGGCGGAGGCGGAGACGGTGAGTTCCCTGAAGTGGTGAGCGAGGGTGAGGCCGAGGGTGTCTTCCCCCTCATGGAACTGCGGGGGTGCGAGGCGGTCCTCACGCCTGCGGCGCTCGTAGTCGAGGGAAGCGATGGTTGCCCTGGCAAGGCGGTAGTCGAGCCCGATCCGGCAGTATGTGTCGAGGGGGGCAGAGCCACGGGCTGGGTCCCGGTCGAGGTTATTCCGTTCGTGCCTGTAGTCGGCGTGGATTCCGAGCCGACCCCTCAGCGGCGCCACCACGCTGGCCGACACGAAGCTCACGTCGCTGTAGTAGCCCGGGAAGTCTGGCCCGGCGTGGATAAGCCTGAGTTGGTATCGTGCCTTCCCAAGGGTCCCCTCGAGCTCTGCGCGGCAGGCGTTGCTGTTCCCGAAGCTCCCGCCGTCTCTGTTCCTCCCCGTGCCCACCTCGACGTCGGCAGCCATGTGCTGGAATGGCCTGAACTGCCCGCGGAGGCTGAGGACGTCCCCCTGGGGGCGAAGCCGCGCGGGGCTCGTGGGCGGGACTCCGTCGAGCTTCTTCCTAAGGTAGCTTAGGCTGAGGACGGCGTGCTCGCCGAACTGCCGCTTGGCGTAGGCGGCAGCCTGTCGTTCGCCAGGCTCCTCCCAGCGGGTGTTGACACAGTATCCGCCCAGGATGATGTTTTCGAGCCCGAGCTTCACTTCTGCCCCCCTGCCGAACGTCTGGAGCTCGGTCAGGGGCGTCAACGTGTAAGCTCGGTCGCCGAGGTAGAGCCCGAGGTTCTTGGTCACAAGGCTCACGCGGTACTCATCACGAGGGCCATAGACCGACCTGCTGGTGAGATCTGGCCCTCGGAAGAGGAACTCGATGTGTGCTCTGCGATCGCTGTCCAGCGGCCCGTGACCGGAGATTTCTGTCTGGACGCCCCCTCGGTTCCGACCGTTGTCGCCATAGCACGCGCGAAGGGTGAGGCGCACAGGGAGGCGATGATAGGGATCCTCGATGCCGCTGATCCGAGGGACGATGTCAACCGTGCTCCTGGCCTCAACGCGGACCTCGCCCGTCTTCGCTCCCACAGCCTTCGCGGTGAGCCTGAGAGAGTGCCTCATCTCCGTGCGCAGTGCAGGACTGGTCTCCACGGTGACGACGACAACCTTGGACTCCGCTGGATTGAGCGAGCAGCTCTGAGGATCGACCGTAGCAGGAAGCTGGTTCGCGCTACGAAGGGACAGATCGATCCTCGCGGGCGCATTCCCCTGATTGGCGAGGACGAAGCGCGCCTTGTACCGATCGCCTGCGATGATCGTCCGTGGGGAATCGAGGAGCTTCAGCGCCAGCTCTTCCCGCGCCGCAACGACGACGCCGATGGTGAACTGGTCACGAGTGGATGGGGCAGTGCGGTCGTGGACGGAGTAGGTGACCTGGTACCTGCCTGCCAGGGTGGTGCGGGCGACCAGGAAGCTGACCAGTCGGACCTCGGTCTGCCCTGCGTCGAGCTTGAAGGGGAACTCCGGTGTGATGAGCTTCCAGCCGCTGGGGAGCTTGACCTGCGCCAGGAATTCGCGGCGCTTCCCCGACCGATTGGTGACGCGAAACGTTGTGGTGACTATCCCTCTGGGCTGGGCTTCGAGCAGCTCGGCCCCGGCAGGCCGGACATGGACCCCGCCGCCCTCCGCAAAGACGCCGCCCGCTCCCCAGAGCCACAGACCCAGGGCGGCCAGAGCGTAGGGCCACTTCGCGAGCACTACTTGGCCGCCTTCTCTCTCCCCAGCTTCAGGGTGTAGGTGGCGCCGTAGACACTGTCCTCGTGCGCGTCTGCGACGACCAGGGCCTTGTAGGTCCCGACGCTCACAGAGCTCAGGTCGATGCTCTTGCGGATGGATGTGCCGGGGTATACTCTGGCGCTTGCGCCAGCGAACTTGCCAATGAACTTGCCTTTCTCGTCGAAGAGCTGCGCCCACAGGCTGGGCCTGAGCCACCGTTCACCCGTGTTCGCGACATCAACCTGGAGAAGCCGCTTGCCATCGGCTCGGACGAGGCGCGCGTTGAGCTTCAGGTTCCGCGTCCCTGTATCGCCGATGTCGGTGACCACCTGGACCCCGTAGCGTATCACCTGCCGGACGGCGATCCGGGCCTTCCCGCTCACCGCGGCGAGAGGCACCGAGCCCGCGTCTCCCGTCCCCTCGACCATGATCATGCTCCAGTAGGTGCCCCTGAGCGACTTGTCGGCGGGGACGGCGATCCTGTAGTTCACCGCGACCTCCTCCTTGGGGGGGATGGTCAGAAGTGTGGGGCTCAGAGTGATCCAGTTGGCGTTCGAGCGGGGGTCCTTGCCAGGCTCACCGTAGAGGTTGCGTCCGTCGGAGAAGAAGCGGTAGTCCGTCTGGTAGATTCTGACCGTCTGCGGCGTGTCCCCGGGGTTCCTGACGCGGATAGCCCCCTGGTAGGTCTTGCCGACCTCCACGGTCTTCTCCTGCGAGAGCGCTCCCAGCACCACGATGGCCGCGCCTGTGGCGCCAGGGATGCTCCACAGAACAAGCGCGATCGCAGTTGTCGTGAGGGCATTCGAGCGCATGGCTTCAGGTCCTCCTTGTCAGCTACGGGGTCGTCACTGTGTAGTAGACCGTGGTGCTGTATGAGGCACGGGGGATGCTGACCGAGACGCCACTCAACTGCAACTGGACGTTGATGTCCGCTACGTCCTGAGAGCCTGTGAAGAACGTGGCGTAGGTGCTGGTCACCTCCTGGTAGGAGTCTCCTCCCGACACACTCCCTCCCGTGCCGGCAGAAGTCCGCCGGGCAGAGAGCACGAGGCTCGGGTGCCACACGCCGTCCTGCTTCTTAATGTCCACCCGCCAGTCGGCTCCGCCCGTGTCCGCAATCGACACGAGGACAGCATCGGCATCGCTCGCGTAGGTGCTGGTCAGGTCGGTCCCAGCGCCGCCGGCCAGGTCGATGGCGTTGATGGTCCGCGTCCAGCCGCCTGTCACGCTCGTCGAGATCGCCCATGCCTCCCAGTCCACACGGAAGGCGGCCACGGCGACCAGTACGGAGCCCGCGAGCAGAAACGGCCTCCTCATGGCTGTACCTCCAAGAGGTCATTGTTCGGCCGTCAGGGTCCACGTGAGGATCTTGCTCTCGCTGGCCACTGGGGCAACGATGGTCGTCAGCGAGGCCTCGAAGGTGATGGTCGCGCCCGTGCAGGGCTCGCCGGCGATCCCCGTGAACATGTCCTGAGCGGTGTCGCTCAACGTCTTCTGGCCAGAAGACGTGCCATTGCTGCCGGCGGGCTTCGCCAGGGTGGCCTTGAGCACGATCC
This sequence comes from uncultured Planctomycetota bacterium, assembly GCA_964506385.1. GTDB lineage: Bacteria > Planctomycetota > PUPC01 > DSUN01 > DSUN01 > CAZDNN01. Next base: position 2,920 of record CAZDNN010000321.1, on the reverse strand, counting down.
CAGCAGGGTAGTCAGAGTCCAGGGAAGCGGTGATCTTCCTCGTCATCCCGCTGGCGACGCTCGATGTCCACGACAAGCTCGTCGTCGCGTCGGTCACCGGCGCGGGAGGGGAGCCCGGCGTCGTGCCCGCATTGCTCAACACGAGGGCCGGTGGGCTGCCGCTGCACGCCAGCTCCGCAATCTCCTGGAGTGTGATCGCAACGGTATGGGAATCCGTGGTCGCGCAGAGCGCCGAGCCCGTCAGCGCACCGGCGAAAAGCACAACTGCCACCGGAATCCGTTTCCTCGGCATCTCTCAGCGCTCCAATCCAGGCGGCCGCCTCGCGCCTTCGCTTCGGCGTGCGTCGCGCGGTCCGTCACGAGGATGCACAACTCAGCATGCCCGCCCCAGAGCAGCCGGGTGGCGGCCACGCTCAGGGCCTGCCCTATCCCGTTATAGGGCAAACGCTTACGTTCCCTGGCCCGTGGCCCGCATGGTCAGTGGCCCCGGCGGGCACCTCCATGGGGAAGCAACCAGCGTGCCATCACGGTATGGTGGTGGGGGATTCCCGCAGACACGCGCCCGGCCGTGACTCACGGCAGAGCTCTTCAGACACCCCCGGCGCGGCCGTTGCAGCCGTCCGGTGCTCTTCCAGACCCAGGCGTCGGCCAAGGCCTCCCTTGGCGGACGATACGCGGCCGCTTCGGCGGAGTCGGCCCGCAGAGCCGCTCGAGCCCGTAAGGTGTGCCCAGTGCGAGGTTTCCAGACACGGGCGCCCAGCCGTCCATGCCATCAACGCGAGCCGTCTTCCGCCGCCAGAGCGAGGGGAACCGCGCCCCTCACTGCTCGGCCGTCAGTGTCCAGGTGAGGGTCCTGCTCTCACTCGCGATGGGGGCGATCATCGTTGACAGCGATGCTTCGAACGTGATGGTCGCGCCAGTGCAGTTCTCGTTGGTGACGCCCGTGAGCATATCCGTGGCGGTGTCGGTCAGCGTCTGCTGGCCTGTCGTTGTGCCATTCGTGCCGCCGGGCTCCGTCAGGGTGGCCTTGAGCACTACGCCGGCCGTGTAGCTGGAGTCCAGCGCCGCAGTGATCTTCCTCGTCGTGGCGGCCACGTTCGAGGTCCACGACAGGCTCGTCGTGGCGTCTGTCACCGCAGGAGGCAGAGAGCCGGGCGTCGTGGCCGCGCTGGCCAGGGTGAGAGTTCCAGGGTTGCCAGTGACGCTCAGTTGGGCGATCTCCTCGACGGTGATCGTCACCGTCTGAGCGGAGGTGTCGCTGGCCCCGAGCGCCGTTCCCGCGAGCCCCAACGCCACCAGAGCGACCACTGCAAGCAATGCCTTTTCCGTGCCCATCTTCAACTCCTTCGAGTCCCTTCTCCCCCGGCCTCCCTTGCGCGATTGCGCGAAGCGAAGTGGGATCACTTTTCCACACTAGCGGAAAGGAATCCCGAATGTCCTACTGGTTCCGACGGTCAGGGCACTAATGGCAGAACGCAGATACGTCCTGCAACCGCGTCGCCCTAAGTGTTTCCCCCAATAGAACCTCCGGGCTCTGCACGAGACGGAAAACCACTACTCCTCGCGGTCACTTCTGCGACACACAATGCAAACAGCGTGCCAGTGATTGGGAGGAGAGGCAGCGCGAGAGCCTTGACAGATTGCGGAGCGGCGTCAGGTCCCTGATTGATGCCACACCTTCGAAGGTGTGGCATCAATCACCGCCGAGCGAGCGCGCATACGAGGGCGTCCCGTTGGCCGCGTGGTGGGGGAGCGGGTTTCGCGGCAGCGCGAAGGCGCAGGGGCAGGAGCGGACGCCCCCGGCTCTCTCTGCATTGCACATGTGCGGGATCTTCGGAGAAGAGAAGATGATTCTCTGGACGTCTTGTATGTGGTTGCGGCCGAAGGCCGCGAGGAGGGCCGGTGGGGCAGTGAGTGAGGCCGTGTCGCAGGGGCGGAGGGGGCTCAGTCGAATACGCCCGATACCTTCCGCGGCATCAGGTCGCGGGAATCGACGACCCAGGTGGTGCCGGCGTTGGCACGGACCTCGCCGCTCGGGCAACTGAACTTCACGGTGCCCTCGAGCACCTCCAGGAGGGTCCAGCGGCCCTGGTAGCGCACGCGGAACGTCGTGCCTTCGACGATCGCCGTGCCCAGGGGCGTGCCGACGCCGCGGAAGTACGTCAGGCTCTTGAGCTCGCAGAGCACCTCGCCGCGGAGGAGACACACGTGGGCGAGGTGGTGGCCGCAGTGGGCGAGATAGCCGGTGCCGCTGAGCTGGACCTTCGTGCCCTCGCTCATGACCAGCCGCGAGCCATCGTCGAACCGCAGGGCCAGGCCCTCGTTCGCCGCGGTGACCAGTTCCGCGCCGTTGTAGACCGCGTCGGATGCATTGATTGCGCCGGGCCTCGCCTGGCCGCGCTGGCGGGCCTGGGGGCGTCCGACCACCTCCTCCACGGAACCGATCCGCTCGTATCTGGTGGCTCGATACAGCGCCATGCCGACGGCGATGAGCACGGCCGCGGCGGCCACGGCACCCCATTTCATGAGAACGCGCCCTCTGGCCCTCTGCTGCTGGCGTCTGTCGGCGTGGAGCTCGGCCAGCGCCGCACCAGCGACATCCCGCGGGGGGCGCACAGGCCCGAGGGCATCCCGCAGCGCCCGGCCCTGCACCTGCCACGCCTCCCAGGCGCGGCGACACGCCTCGCACGCCTCGATGTGCTCGCGGACCCTGCGCTCATCGGGCGGCGCGAGGCCGCCCCCCTCGAGGTCGAGGAACCGCTCTCTCACCGCTTCACATGGCTCTCGACCGCTCATCGGCCTCTCCCTTCGGCCATCGCTGCTGCGGCAGCCACCTGCCGCGGCTCACTCCCGCTCGCTGCCTGGCGCGGCCCGTGGCCGCAACCGAAGAGGAAAACTCGGGCTGGGCACACTAGAAAAC
>CAZDNN010000320.1:0-7535 GCA_964506385.1 uncultured Planctomycetota bacterium | reverse complement strand
TGGATGGGTGGATGGCAGAAGCCCGAAGCCCGCGGCTCGACGCTCGCAGCTTCTGCTGAGGATGGAACCGCACATGAACGCGGATGGGGCGCGAGATGCGCAGCAGGATTGCCTTGACTTCCTGACCCCGGCGGCGCAATCTCGGTGGGGTCATCGCCGGCAGGAGCTACGCCGTGCGGCGCGCCCGCCCCTCAGCTTTCCAGCAGCTTCTCGGCCCCCGAGGCGGAAGATGGAGAATACAGGCTTGGGCACCATCTTCGGCGTCAACATGCAACCGCGAATGTCGGACTGCTAGCCCGGATTCCTCACCAGGTGTTGCCGCCGATGCCCTGAGCGACGCTGCCGCCAACAGCCCAGCCGCAACGCGGTGAGCCACGATGAAGGGCTGACCTTGTGGCCCCAGAACGGCGGCTGCGGTCAGCGGTCGGTAGGAAGCGGTCAGGCGTCAGCGGGGGCGGCGAGGGGGAAGACGACGGTGAAGGTGGTGCCGACGCCGACGGCGCTTTCGAGCTCGATGGCGCCGCCGTAGCGATCGACGAGCTCCTTGACGACGGCGAGGCCGATGCCGAAACCCGAGCTCTTCACCTCGACGACGTTCTCGGCACGGTGGAACTCCTCGAAGATGTGTCCCCGCTCGTGCGGCGGGATGCCGATCCCTGTGTCGCGGATGCTGACGCGCACGCTATCGGCGTCGGCGTCCACCTCGGCGTGCACCTCGCGAACCGGGCCGGCGATGTACTTGATGGCGTTGCCGAGGAGATTTGCGAAGATGAGCCGCAGGCCGTCGGGGTCGGCCAGGACCTCGGCTCCATCCGAGCGATCGGCCACGGTGATCTCGACGCCACGCTCGGCGGCCTCGCCCTGGTGGTTCTCCACTTCCTGACGAAGCGGGACGGCGGGCGAGACTGGCTCGACCTCGGCGAGCGCGCGGCCGCTGCGGATGGAGGCGAGGTCGAGGAGCTTGCGGGAGAGGGCCTGGACGGTCTCGATGCGGTCGAGGCTGTTGGCGATGAGCTGCGAGCGGTCCTCGGGCGAGAGGCTGTCGCCGAGCTGGACGAGGGCCTGGAGCGAGCAGGCGATGGTGGCGAGCGGCGAGCTGATGTGGTGCATGAGGACGGCGACGAACTTCGACTTGGCCTTGTCGAACCGCCTGAGCTGCCGCAGATTGTCCACCAGCGTGGCCGTCTCGATGCCCAGGCCGGCGGTGAGGCCGAACTGGCGGAAGAACCACTCGTCATCGTCTGAGATCGGGCCGTCCACCTTCACCAGCTCGAGCACGCCCGCCAGCTTCTGGTAGCCGCCGACGGACACGGCAGCGACCGACGCGGTCCGGCCGTCGGGGAGGATGACGGTGTCGCGGCACATGCTGCGGGTGCGCGCGGCCTCGGCGACTGGGCCCTCGTCGTCTGGCGCGAGCCGCTCGGGCCGCGGCAGGTGGCCGGCGGATGCCTCGAGGACGAGGTTCTCCCCCGAGCTGTCGAAGAGGTACGCCGCGGCGGAGGCGGCGTGGGTGATGTTGCGCGCGTGCTCGGTGATGAGGCGGAGGAGCGGAGCGACGGCGAGGCAGGCGAAGATGTCGCGGCAAATGCCGATGAGCCGGACCATGTCGTTGAGCATGCGGTGCAGCTCGGCGGGGTCGGTGACGCCGACGGCGGGGGCGAGGAGCTGGAAGTGGGTGCCCTCCTCGTACTTCACGCGGCGGTAGAAGGCGCAGTGGCGGCACTCCTCGATGGCCGCCCCATCGCGGTCGCGGACGTGCTCGCGACAGAGGGCGCCGGCGACGGCCCAGCAGATGCGGCCGGCGTTGGTGCCGTCGTTGATGCCGTCGCAGTCGGTCTCGGTGGCGGCGGGGCAGGGGCCGAGCTCCTGCGCGCGCCGGCCGCCCGGCTCGCGGCCGCACAGGAGCACTTCCCAGCAGTTAGGCTTACGGGAGTTCATGGGTATTGGATGATTGGATGATTGGATAGGTGGATGGGTGGAAGATCGGATGGGTGGATGGCTGGATGGGCGGATGACTGGGGAAGAGGGGAGCCGGAAGACGGGGACCAAGACTGGAGCCTCCGTCTCCTGGTTGGGTCCTCTGCCCATTCATCCATCCATCCATCCATCCATTCATCCATCCATCCAACCATCCACTCCGTCATCGTCACTCGCCACTCGGCGCGTCGCCGACCGTCGGCCTGGGCACGAGGCCGGCGGCCTCGACGATGTCGGGCACGGCCTTCTCCCACTCGATGGCCTGGATGTGGACGCCGCGGACGCCTTCGATCTCGCGGCACCGCTCGATGAGCTCGGCGGCGATCTGCTTGCCGATCTCCTCGCTCTCGCGGCGCGCCGCGCGCTTCTCGTCCTTCGAGGCGCCCTTCTTGGTCTTCGGGAACCGCTTGATGAGCGCATCGGGCACGGAGACGCCGGCGACAGAGGCGTTCATGTAGCGGAGCATCCCGGCGCTCTTGGGGACGATGATGCCGGCGAGGATGGCGGTCTGCTCGTGGAGGCCGCGGTTGCGGACAGCTTTCATGACTTCGGCGAACTGGGCGACGTCGTAGATGCCCTGGGTCTGGATGAAGTCGGCGCCGGCGCTGATCTTCTTGGCGAGGCGGATGACGCGGAAGTCCACAGGGTCGCCCATGGGCGTCCAGGCGGCGCCGATGAAGAGCGGGGGGCGGGTCTCCAGGCCGTCGCCGCCCTCCTGGAGGCCCTCGTCGCGCATCTTCCGCAGGATGGCGCACAACTGGATGGAATCGATGTCGTAGACGTTCTTGGCCCCGGGATGGCCGTTGAGCTTGCCCGCGGCGCCGAAGCTCTGGTGGTCGCCGGCGATGCACAGGCAGTTGCGGATGCCCAGGGCCGCGGCGCCCAGGATGTCGCACTGGATGGCGATGCGGTTGCGGTCCCGTGTGGTCATCTGCATGACGGGCTCGAGGCCCTCGTCGAGGACGATGACGGCGCTGGCGATGGAGGAGATGCGGACGACGGCGGTCTGGGCGTCGGTGATGTTGACGGCGTCGGCGCAGCCGCGGAGGATGTTGGCCTTCTTGCGGATGACGTCGGCGTCGCAGCTCATCGGCGGGCCGAGCTCGGCGGTGACGGCGAAGTGGCCGGCGGCGAGCACCCGTTCGAGGTTCGACTCAGATCTCATCGAGGCCCTCCGTCACCAGTCGGTGGAGTCCCAGGTCGGGCCGCTTCAGGGACCGCTGGCCGCCGTGGCGGGAGGCCGACCAGTCCTTGGGCGGGATGACCCGCTCGAGCTCGTCAAGGCGGCCGAGCGCCCTGGCGCGTTCCACGATCTTCGCCCACACGCAGTCCACCTCGCTGTTCACCTCGCACTTGCCGTCGCTCGAGCCGCCGCAGGGGCCGTTGAGCAGCGTCTTGGCGCACCGGGCGATCGGGCACAGGCCGAAAGTCTGGTCGAGGATGCAGTCGCCGCAGGCGGCGCAGCGCTCGTCCCAGCTCTCCGGGCCAGTGTTGGTCCCCAGCAGCACCGTGTCCACGCCGGGGAGGACCCGCGTCCCGGCCAGCTCGTCGGCCAGCAGGTTGGTGCCCGCGCCGCAAGCGAGGGAGACGACGACGTCGGCGGCGCTGAGGGTGTCGGCGAAGGGCTCGATGAACTCCCAGTCGCAGGCACGCTTGCACGTGATCCCCTCGAACTCCATGGCCGCATCGCGGCCGGCCAGGGCGATCTGGAGCGCGCAGCACAGCTCCTCGACCTCACGCTCCCCGCCGCCGAAGCACACCGCGGCGCAGGCGCCGCACCCCACCACGACGACGCGCTGCGCCCCATCGAGCCGCGCGAGGATCCACTCCACCTCTTTCTGCTTCACCGCGATCATGCCGGGCCTCCTGCCGGTCCGCCTTCGCGAGGCAACGTAGCCGCTTCGGCGGAGTCGGCGGCTTCTGCGGGGGTCGCTTGCTCGTCGGGCAGGCGCACGGTGAGGGTCGCCTCGGGAAGCACCGTGCGGAGGACATTGCGGACGTACCCGGCGACCGCCTCGATGCTCTGCCACGCGCCGCCGTACTTGCAGTCCTCCTCCGCGCAGGCGTGCAGCTCGACGTGGCGCGCGCCGTCGCGGAACAGGCGCAGCAGCTCGATCGGCTTGAGCCGCGCGAGGCAAGGCAGGGTCAGCACGCGGCCCTCGGCGTCCAGGCCGTTCGTCCGGTGCCGGCAGCGGACGATAGCGGGCTCTGCCGCGCCGGCCTGCGCGGCGGCCCAGCGGGCCTCGCCTGCCGGCGCAAGGCCGCCGTAGGAGAGCTCGATGGCCCCGGCCGGGCAATGGGAGGCGCACACGCCGCAGGCCTGGCAGCGCGCCGGATTGGCCACGATGTCCTCGCGGATCTCGATGGCGTCCAGCGGGCAGACCCGCAGGCAGGTCAGGCACGTGGCGCACTTGGTCTCGTCGATGACGGCGCCCGCCAGGCAGCCGAGGCAGCGGTCGGCCTCGGCCACGGCCTCGCGCTCGGCCAGCGACGGCTCGGCCTCGTCGAAGGGCTGCGCCTCCGTCGCCGCGGGGGTCAGAGTGCGGAGCCGCTCGACCACGTCGGGCGGGAAGGGGGCGAGCGGCTCCACATCGTCGAGGGCCGGCGCCACGGCCTGTCCCGTCCCGAGGAAGCGGGCGACGACCTCGGCGACGCGATGGCCGTCGGCGATGGCCTCGATGGCGCTGCCAGGACCGCGGAGCGACTCGCCGGCGAGGAACACCCGCGGGTGGCTCGTCGCGTGGGTGTCGCGGCTGGCGACGATGCGCCCCCGCTCGTCGGTGCGGATCGCGGCGCCGCGCGCCCAGCTTCGGTCGGGCGCCTGGCCGATGCTCAGGATGACCATGTCGGCGCCAAGGGTGCGGATCCGGCTCGGATCGTATGTCGGGCGGAAGCGGCCGGCCTCGTCGAAAACCGAGACGACGGCCATCAACTCGATGGCGACGATCTCACCGTCGCGGTTGAACACCCGCTTGAGCGCCTGGCGGGGCAGCATGCGGATGCCTTCGCCCCTGGCAAGCTCGATCTCGTGGGCCTCGGCGGGGCACTCCTCCCAGCTCTCCAGGAAGACCATCGACACGTCCTCGGCGCCCAGACGCCGCGCCGTCCGCGCCACGTCCACAGCCACGTTCCCCCCGCCGATGACGGCGACCCGACGCCCCAGGTCCACCTTGCTGCCCATCCACACGTCGGCCATCCAGGGGATGGCGGCGACGAACCGCTGCGCGCCGAAGCCGGGCACGGCGATGCCGCGACTGCGCGAGAGCCCGGTCGTGACGATGAGGGCCTCGAAGCCCCTTTCGAGCAGGTCCGTCACGGGCATCTGGCGGCCGACCTCGGCGCCGTAGCGGATCGCCACGCCCGTGCCGAGGATCGCCTGAATGTCCGCATCCAGCGCCTCCTGCGGCAGGCGGTAGCGCGGGATCACATTGAGCATCCCCCCGGCGCGCTCCAGCCGCTCGAACACCGTCACGCGGTGGCCGGCCAGCCGGAGGTCCTGCGCCGCAGTGAGGCCGGCCGGCCCAGCGCCGACGACGGCGACGCGGGCCTTATCCGCCTCGGGTGCGACCTGTTGCGGCGGGGCGCAGCCGCCCACGCGCTCCACGACGAAGCGCTTGAGCGCCCGGATGGCGACGGCGGCATCGACCTGGGCGCGGCGGCAGCTCTTCTCGCAGGGACGCTGGCAGATGTGCGCGCAAACCGACGGGAAGGGATTGGTGGAGCAGATGGCCTCGTAGGCCTCCGCGTACCGCCCCTCGGCGATGAGCCGCGCATACCCGCCGGCGTCGGTGTGCACCGGGCAGGCTGCCTGACAGGGGGGCAGGATGCGTGCTGTCACTGTCGGACCTCGTCGCTCGCAGAGCGTCCCAGAAGCGCGTCGATCTCCCGGACCAGGTCGTCCCCGGCGAGGGGCTTCTCGAGGACCTTGTTGACCGGCAGCCACTGCTCGTCGGGCTCGAAGACCATCTGGTAGCGTTCCCCTGCCGCAGTCAGCACGACGATGAGCACGTCGCTCACGCCAGGCTCCGCGCGCAGGGCGCGCGCCACTGCGAAGCCCTCGTCGGGCCGACGCATCATCACGTCGAGCACGATGACGTCCGGGCGGTGCTCCATCGCAGCGGCCACGCCGCTCGGGCCGTCGGCCGCAGTCACCACCTCATACCCCCCGTGCTCGAGGAACAGCGAGGTCGCCTTCAGGAACCCCTCGTCGTCGTCCACGAGGAGGACCTTCGGTCTATCGCTCATGCTCTGGCTCCCCGCAGGGCCTACTCGCCCCCAAGCGCGGCGGCCACGGTGTCGATGAGCTGCTTGTGCGCCGCCGATTTCGGCAGGATGTCGGACGCCGCAAGGCCCTTCCCCGCCTCGAACGCATGCATCATCTGCCCCGAGCTGTCGGCGACCGACGTCACGAGCACGACCGGCACATCGCTCAGCGCCTCGTCGCCAGCCAGCTCGTCTGAGAACTTGAATCCGTCCTTCCCCGGCATCAGGACGTCGAGCAGGATGAGATCGGGGGTCTGCGAGTCCAGGATCGTCCGAGCCTCGGCGGCGCTGGTGGCCTTCACGATCTCGTGCCCCTCCGCTTCGAGCAGCGCCCCAGCCGCCAGCAGATAGCCCTCGTCGTCGTCCACCATCAGGATCCGAGCCATGATGCCTCTCCTTTCCTCGTTGTGGGCCTCTGGCCCGTCACGCAGGCGACGAGCCCTCCTCCCCAGTGGTCTCCCTGGCGCCTGCCTGCGCGATCAGCGCCGACACCTTGCTGCGCAGAACCTCCGGCTCCACCGGCTTCTCCACGAAGTCGTCCACCGGCAGCGACTCGCCGTCGATGTCGGGAGGCCCAAAGCCGTAGGGGAACTTCTGGCCCACGGCGGTGAGCATGAGGATGGGCACGCCGGCGAGGAAGGCGTCGGCGCGCATCGTGCGGGCGACCTCGAACCCTGCTGAGCTGCCCTGGGGGAACATCACGTCGAGGATCACGAGGTCGGGGCGCTGCTCGCGCATCCGCGCAAGCGCAGCGTCCGCGCGCGGCTCGACCGCCACCTCGTGGTCCGCCAGCCGCAGCATCTCCGCCGCCGCGACCGTAAAGTCCTCGTCGTCGTCAACGATCAGCACGCGGGCCACCGTTGACCTCCTTACCGAGGGCCGGGCCGCGTGCGACGGGGCAGTAGTATGGTCGCAGGATGTTCGTCAGGCCGCGTCGCCGCCCCCGGTGTCCAAGGAGCGGATACGTCAGCGAAGCGTCGGTGTGGCCGGCAAATCCGGCTGGAAGGCTTCCTCTGGCTAGTGCTTGCCGGCCCTCTGCCAACGCGACGCCATTCTACTGTGCCCGCGCGGGCCCGTCAAGGCGCTTGGCGCCTGTTTCTGACAAAACGTTCTGCCATCTGGAACCTCCCGCCCAAGCGAAGTACTGGGCGGGACGCAGCCCTCCTCCCGATCTGAGCCTTCACGGGGCCGACGCCCAGCCCGTCGAGGTCCCCCTGCACGAGGCCGGCGGCCGACTCGCCCTGGCAGCCCGTGGCAGAAGTCCTTCGCAGACGAGTGCGAGGGATTCGGGCCGA